>NZ_JBNNVR010000055.1:0-35613 GCF_050280645.1 Pseudomonas sp. NPDC089554 | reverse complement strand
GTTTCGGACAAGTACTCGCGCAGCTTCCACAGGTTCTTCAGCTGGGTTTCCCGCTCCTACAGAGATTGCGCTAGACCCTGTAGGAGCGGGCTTGTCGGGGCGCCGAACCGCCGCGAATAGGCCGACACTGACACACCAAAGTTGGTAGCCCCGCCTCACTCCCCCGACGATTTCATCTTGCTCCAGCGAAACACCTCTGGAATCGGATACTTGTAGCTGTCCAACCACCGCTGCATCGACTGGTCACGCTCGCGTGCCGTCTGCACCTGCGGTTGCACGGAAGCCTGCGTACCACTGGACTGCACACGCAGCAGGGCTTCGGTGGCGGTTTCCGGCGGTGCTCGGCGCGCGGGCTCCGCGGCCTGGACGGTGAGCGGCAGGAGCATCGCCAACACTACGTATCGGATCATCTGCATCTCCTTTCTCTACGGTGCTTCAACCCATCGGCAGTGCACTGCGCCCGGTCGCCTTCAACTGCTGGGCACGCGCCTGTGCCTCGGCGAACTGCGCAGGCTTCAGGCGCAGCTTGGCGACCAGGTCCGAGGCCTGCTGCCAGTTGTCCTGTAGCAACGACAAGGTCACCAGGTTCACCGCGGGCAAGGGGTCGTCATCCTTGAGCTCCAGGGCGGTGAGGAACTCGAAGCGCGCCTTCTCGTGCCGGCCCAGGCTCATCAGTACCACGCCCAGGTCGTTGCGAATCTTCTCGTCGGTGGGCGCCAGGCGCACGGCACGTTGCAAGTTTTGCAGCGCCTGCACATCGTCGCCACGGGCCGAGGCGAGCTGGCCAAGGCCATGCTCGGCCTCGGCGGCCAGGCAACCGCCGAGCAGGCTGCGGTACAGCGGCTCGGCTTCGGCAAGGCCCAGCAGGCGCGACACCTTGGCCTTGCGCAGACGCACCTGGTCGAGGCTTTCGGGCAACTTCTCAAGGTGCGCAAGGCTTGCGTGCGGCCGGCCTTCGTTGAGCATTTCGTCGGCCATGCTCAGGGCCAGTTGCTGGTCGGCGTCCGGCTTGGTGCAACTGCTGCCGCCCAGCCATTGGGCCAGGCCCTCCTGCTGCTGGCCCGCGCAACCGGCCAGCAGCAACAGGCTGGTGAACACCAGAATCCCTTTCATCCCTTCCCCCTATGACCCCAAGGCCCGCGCCAACGCGGAAAAACCCGGCCCAGCCAAGACGATGAGCAACGCCGGGAACAGAAACACCATCATCACCGCCGACATCTTCGCCGACATCTTCGACACCCGCTCTTGCAGGCGGGTCAGGCGACGGTCGTCGAGCAGCTCCTTGAGCGCCTGCAACGACTTCATCGCGCCGCTGCCCTGCACCAGCAGTTGCTGGAGGATCACGCAGGTGTCGATGAACTCATCCACCGCCAACACGCGCGCGGTCTTCTCAAGCTCCGGGCCCAGCGACAGCCCTGAGTCGACACGCTGCAATACCTGACGCACTTCCTCGCTGATCTCCGGCACCAAGGTGCGGCCCTCCTGGCTCAACACCCGCAGGGCCTGCTCCACCGCCAGGCCGGTCTCGAACAGCAGGCGTAGCAACGGAATCACCAGGCACACCTCCTGGGCGATCCGCTGCTGGCGCCGCGCTGCAGCCGCTGCCAACAAACGCTTGGGCAACAGGTAGCCGGCCCCTGCCGCACACAGCGGCAGCACCAGCCAGTGCAATGCCCCCTGGGCGGCTACCCCATGCTGCAACAACAACGTCAGGCCCACCGCCACCACCGGCAGGCCCAGTTGCACGGCGGCGAACGCAGCGCGCTGGCGGCTGCGGCGCCAGCCGAGCTGGTCGAGCAAGCCCTGGGTTTCGCCATCCAGGCGTTGCAAGCGCTGCCCCATCGGGCTGCTGCCCAGCCACTGCAACCAGTCGCCCAGGCGTTCCTCGCGGGCCATGCGCCCTTGCAAACGCCGTGCGACCCGCAGCCGTCCTCGCCATTGCCGGGTGGCCTGCACGGCCAACAAGGCGCCGCCTGCAAACAGGCACAAAGCGCTGACCACCAGGGCCGTATTCACAGGCTCCTCATCATGCGCCACAGCACCAGGCAACCCAGGGCCTGCAAGGCGAACGCCAGCAGCAGCATCAGTTGCCCATGGCTGTCGCGCCACATGGCCATCAGGTAGGTGGGGTTGGCCAGCAGGAAGTAGCCGACCATCCCCAAGGGCAAGGCCGCGAGTACCCAGGCGGTGACCCGCGTCTCACCGGTCATGGCCTTGAGCTGGCGGCGGCCTTGGTCGCGCTCGCGAATCAGCTTGATCAGGTTGTCCAGCAGCTCGCTGGCATTGCCGCCATAGCGCTGGTTGATGCGCAGGCCCAGGGCGAACAGGTGCAGCTCGTCCAGGCCATACAGCTCGGCCAGTTCCTTGACCGCATCGTCCAGCGCCACACCCAGTTGCACGTTGCGCCGCACCCGGCCCATGGCCGAGCGCAGGGGCTCGCGCGCGCCTTCGATGCCGCCGAGTACCGCATCGCCCAACGTGCGCCCAGCCTTCAGGCTGCGCACGCTGTAGTCCAGCAAGCTCGGCAGTTGCTCGATCAGCTGGCGGGCGCGGCGTCGGCACAGCCAGCTCAGGCCCAGGTAGGCCAACAACGGTAGGCCGACCAGCGCCATGCCCGCCGCCACCCAGCCCGCCAGCCACCCCGCCAGCAGCACCAGGCCCAGCCAGGCCAGCAGCCAATTGCGGGGCCGCACCTCCCAGTGCGCCAGGCCTGCACGTAACAGCAGCGGGTCGAGCCAGTCGCGCCGCACATTGGCGCTGCGAACGCTGCGGTAAGCGCGGCCCAGGCGCAGCAGGATGCGCTCCTCGCCGCGCTTGTGCAGGCCCAAGCGGAATAACAGCAGCGCCGCGCCCAGGCACAAGGGCGACAGGGCCAGCAGCAGCGGCCCGATCACAACACGCCCTCGAGGCGCAGCTTGGCCCCGGCAGGGTTCGGCGACTCGCGCAGGAAGCCCTCGCCAGTGCGTCGGTCGAGGCGGAACAGGGTGTTGGTGACGTACACATCGTCACGTACGCCGACCACCTCCAGCACCTCGGCGACACAGCGTCGGCCATCGGCCAGGCGGGTAAGCTGGATGACCACGTCGAGGGCCGCGCAGATCATCTGCCGCAGGGTCTTCTCGGCCACCTGGCGCCCGGTCAGGCCCACCAGGGTTTCCAGGCGCAGCAGCGCATCCTGGGCGGTGTTGGCGTGCACCGTGCTCATCGAGCCGTCATGGCCGGTGTTCATTGCCGTGAGCACATCGATGACCTCGGCGCCGCGAATCTCGCCCAGCAGGATGCGGTCCGGGCGCATGCGCAGGGCGTTGCGGATCAACTCGCTGGCCTTGATCTCGCCATGCCCCTCGGCATTCGGCGGGCGGGTTTCCAGGCGCACTACATGAGGGTGGTGCAGTTGCAGCTCGGCGACATCCTCGATGGTCACCAGGCGCTCCTGCGGGGCGATCATCTGGCTGAGAATGTTCAGCAGCGTGGTCTTGCCGGTGCCGGTACCGCCGCTGACCAGGATGTTGCAGCGCCTTCCTACGGCGCGCTCGAAGAAGTCGAAAATGTGCTGGTCGATGGCGCGGGTGGCGAGCAGGTCGGCGCCCTTGAGCATGTCCTGGCGGAACTTGCGGATCGACAGGCAGGGGCCATCCAGCGCCACAGGCGGGATGATCGCATTGACCCGACTGCCATCGGGCATGCGTGCATCGACCATCGGCGACGACTCGTCCAGGCGCCGCCCCAAAGGCGCAAGAATGCGCTGCATCACCCGCTCTACATGGTGGGCGTCGATGAAGCGCAGGTCGGTCTGCTGCAACAGCCCGGCGCGCTCGACGAACACCCGGTGCGGCCCATTGACCAGGATCTCGGTAACGCTGGCATCGCGCAGCAGCACCTCCAGCGGGCCGAAGCCGGTCAGCTCGTCGACCAGTTCCTCGGCCAGGCGCTCCATCTCGTAGCGCGACAGCGCCAGGCGCAGGCGCGCCACGTAGTCGCCCACCTGCTCCAGGACGAACTGCGCCAGCGCCGGGCGCGCGCCCTCCAGCAGGTTGCGCCCGCTGTCCTCGATGGCATCGATGACGAAGCGGTGCAGTGCGCGCTTCAACGCCTGCGGGTCGGCCCCAGCGTGGCGCTGGCCGCCGAACAGTTCGTCGCCGCTCATTTGCTACCCCACAGCCGACGCAACCAGGGGAAGGTCGGTGTTCCCAGGTTTTCCGAGCGCCGCGCCAAGCGCTCGCCAAGGCCGCGCAGGGCTTGGGTCAGGCCTTCGCGCGGGGCCAGTTCGAACAGCGTCAGGCCCTGGTTCTTGGCGTTGAGTCGCACCTCGGGGCTGTAGGGCATGACCTTGAGCAGCGGCAGCGCATAGCGCTTGGCCAGGGCCTCGGCATCCGGCGCGACATGGCGCAGGAATCGGTCGACCAGCAGGCTTGCGTGTTCCAGCTTGATGCCGCGGTCGCGCCACAGCTCGAGGACATCGAGGTTGCGTCGGCAGTCGAGGATGTTCTGGTCGGTGTAGATGATCAGCTTGTCGCAATGGCTGATGACGGTGCGCAGCGCCTCGCTGTCGGGGTGCCCGGTGAGGTTCACCACGATGTGCTGGAAATGCTGGCGCAGGGCGCTGAGCAGCATGTACAGCTCGGCGGCGCTGGTCTGCCCCAGCGGCTCGTCGCTGTCGGCGTAGGCGAGGATGCGCAGGCCGCCCTTGTCGCGGGTGAAGGCGCTGTCGATCAGGGTGGTGTCGAGGCGACGCAGGTGGCGCACGGCATCACCGAAGTGGAACGAGGCCTCCAGCCCGAGCAGCGCTAGGCTGTCGCCGCGGGGCAGGCCCAGGTCCAATAGCAGGGTTTGCTGCCCGCTTTCCTGCACCACCCGCGCCAGGTGGCTGGTCAGCAGCGCGCCGTCGGCGCTGCGCTGGGCGCCGTAGAGCACGGTCAGGCCGCCCAGGCTCGGGCTGTTGGTGACCGTCGGCAGGCGCTTGCCGAGCCGTCGCACCAACCCGGCCACTTCGCTGGCCCGCGAGCCGTAGGCGACGAAGTCGCGGGCCCCGGCGCGCATGGCGTGCAGTACCAGCTGGTTGTCCATGCCATCGCCCAGGGCGACGATCGCCAGCATCGGCTTGGCCTCAAGCACGCCTTCGATCAATGCGCACTGCTGCACCAGTTGTTCGCGGTCCAGGCCGATGAACACCAGGTTGCTGAAAGTCACGTCCACCAACGACAACAGTTCGTCGAGGTTGCTGGCACTGGCACCGATCACCTGCCCCAGCGGCGTGAGGGCACCCTGCAGCCAGTGCAGGTCATCCTCGTTGCGGGTGATCGCCAGGTAGGTGTGGTTCAGGCTCTCGTTCATCGTGATAACCCACTGCGGCGGTCGAAGTTGCCGTTTTCCAGGAAGAACAGGCGGCCCCAGCTGGGGTCGTAGGTGCGCAGGCCTTCGCCAGGCAGTTCGGGTAGGCGGGCGTTGGCGGCCAGGGGTTGGACCAGGTGGGGGGTGACGATCATCAGCAGTTCGGTTTCTTCGCGGACCATCGCCGACTGCCGGAAGAACGCACCAAGCACAGGGATGTTGCCAAGGCCTGGGAACTTGTCGACTGCCGAGCGGGTGCTGTTGCTGATGAGGCCGCTGATGATGAAGCTCTCGCCATCGGCCAGGGAAATGCTGGTGTCGGTGCGTCGCACGCTCAGGCCGGGCACTGCGGTGCCAGCGATGTTCACCGCGTTGGTGTAGTCCAGTTCGCTGACCTCGGGAGCGACCTTCAGGGTGATGCGATCGCGACTGATGACCGTTGGCGTCAATGCCAGTCGTACGCCGAACTCCTTGTATTCGATCGACACGGTGTCGCTGCCGGAGCTGGGTACTGGAATAGGAATCTCGCCACCGGCCAGGAAACTTGCGGTAAGCCCGCTCAGCACGGTCAGGCTGGGGCGTGCCAGGGTGTAGGCGAAGCCGCTGTTCTCAAGCGCGTTGATCGCAGCCAGGAAGCGACTGCTGCCGCCCCCCCAGACGATATTGAACACACCATCATCGAGTGGCATTGCTGGTCGCGTGCCCGAGACGCGGCCCGGGGTGATAGTGGTGCCCGGCACCGTACCGGGTGAGCCGATCAGGCTGTTGTTAGAACCACTGAAGAACAACCGCGCCCCGGCCTCCTTGTACTTGTTGCGACGCACCTCGACGAAACGAATATCCGCCTGCACCTGGATCGGCAATCCGGCGTCCTGGCTGGGCAACAAGGCATCCTCGGCCATGTCGGCACTGGCCCGGCCCTTGACGAACAGCATGGCCCGGTGCGGCGACGGCGCGCAGGCAGTCCACAGCATCAGCGTGGTATTGCCCGGCCCCACGGCAGTCAGCAACACCGCACGCTCGCCACTGGCCTGCACATCGGCCACCCTTGGCTCGCCCACCGCTACCCGGCTGATCGCCAGGGGCAGGCGCAGTTCCTGTTGCAGGCCCTGGTCTATCTCGATCACCGAAGGCAACTGGGCGAACGCCTCGCAGCCTTTTGGCGCCGCCAATGCCTGTGGCGCCAGCACGGCGAGGGAGAACGCGCAACACAACACTGTGAGTGTTGCCGAAGGGCTACGCATCACGAAACGACGCATCGCGGCATCCTTGCTTGGTTCAGGGGGTCGGGTTCGCCTCGGCGGCCTGGGCACCACGAATGACCTGCATGCCCGTTGCACCACCACTGGCCGTGGCCTTGGCCAGCGGCACCTGGGACAGCTGGCTGAAGCGGTACAGGTCGCGGTTGGCAGTGTCCACCTGCTGTTTGCTCTGGGGCTCGGCCCAGTAGCGCGCCAGCAGTTGTTCGTCGGCGCTGCGCACGGCCAGGCGCAAGGTGCCGGCCTGGGCCGCGAGCATCAGGCGGCTGGCCAGCGCCTCGGGCACGGCCAGGGCCACGGTGCGGGTGCCGCCGCCCAACCCCGAGGCATCGCGGCGCGCGGCCTGCTCGTCGGCGGTCTGCGCCGGGCGGCCATCGTTGCCAAGGCCGGTCTGTTCGCCGACGCTCAGCACCCGTAGCGCAGGCAGCACCACTTGCGCCGAAGCCTGCGGGTTGTGGTTGTCTTCCCGCAGGAACAGCAGCACATCCACGTAGTCGCCAGGGCGCAGTTGCCAGGCGGCGCCGACCACCTCGTCAACACCCACCACTACTGCCCGCTCGTTCGGGCGAATCATCCGCGCCAGCGGCCCGCCCGCCAGGAAGCTCGACTCGTCCAGCCAACTGCCAGCGGCCAATGGCCGGGCGCTGCTGCGGCCGGTGACCTGCTCGATACGCTGGAAGGCACCGGCAGGCACCACTTGCAGGTGCTCCACCAACAGGTCATCTGCGCTCAACGGGGTATTGGCCGGCACCGCCTTGCGCAGCACCACGATGGGCGAACCTTGTGGTTCGGCTGGCAGCATGGGAGCGGGCATTTGCGCCACGGAAGGTTGCTCGGCACTGGCCACCGGCGGCGCGACAGGCGCTACCGGTGGGCGACTGAGCACCAGGCCCCAATACCCGGCGAGCAAGGCGGCGAACAGGAACAGGGCAGCCAGAACCATGGTCAAGCGACTGCTCATACCTGCCCTCCCTGCATCGGCGCCAATGATGTCAAAAAGTAATTATTTCGCTATTGGACGGTAGCCTAGACAGGCTGTTTCGCCATGAGCGTGGTCGCAAATTTTTGGGTCACTAAATTGACGCCCAAGGAAAACAGATACTTAGCTAAATCGCTTAAAATCAATACTTTATGACTAGTCACTTTTTACATTTGCAGCCTTTCGCGGGTTGGCAATCCTATGATGTCAAAGGGGTGTCATTTTGCTGCACCCCGACACCCGCGCCCTCTGGCGCAAGGAGCTGTGCCATGCTGCGAAGAATCCTTTCCCATTGCCGAACCTTCGTACGCCGCAAGGACGGCGCATCGGGTATCGAGTACGCGATCATCGCGGCGATGGTCGCCGTGGCACTGGCTGCGTTCGTCACCCCGATCTCCACCCAGGTCAAGGCCACTATGCAAACCATCCAGACGGCGATTACGCCATCGAGTGGTGGCAGCGGTGGTAGCAGCGGTGGTGGCAGCTAGAAACGATCTCCGGCCAGTTCATCGCTCGACCCTACGGACAGGAGCCCACCCATGCCGACCTCTTCCTTGCGCCAACAGATCCTACTGGTAGACGACGAGGAAGAGGCCCTGCTGGAACTGGCGGAGCTACTGGAAAACGAAGGCTTCAACTGCCACACCGCCACCTCGGTGAGCCTGGCCCTGCAACACCTCACCCGCCACCCTGACATCGCCCTGGTCATCACCGACCTGCGCATGCCCGAGGAAAGCGGTATCGGCCTGATCAAGCGCCTGCGCGACCACACTGCACGCCAGCACCTGCCGGTGATCGTGATGTCCGGCCATGCCGACATGGACGACGTCAGCGACCTGCTGCGCCTGCAAGTGCTCGACCTGTTCCGCAAGCCGATCTTCCACGCCCGCTTGCTCGAGACGCTGGAGAACCTGTTCCCCAAGCCGTTGATGAGCGTGGTGAAGTAGCCGTCAATCCAGCTGGTAACTGAAACTCACGGTAAACCGCGGCCGCCGGTTCAGGCTGTCCAGGGCGATGTCGGACATCGGCTTGGCCACTTCCAGCGCGATGTTGTAGTGGCGCAGGTCGCCGAAGCGCATGCCCACTGCCGCCGACGACAGTTTCGCCTTCTGCACCTCCAGTTCGTTGAACCAGGCGCGCGCCGCATCGAGCACCATGTAGGGTTGCAAGACTTTCAGCCAGGCACCTTCGCGCCGGAAGCTGTAGTTCAGCTCGTAGGCCAGCCCCCAGCCCTTGTCGCCCGACGCCTGGTCGCTGGGGTAGCCGCGGCCGAAGTTCTGCCCGCCGAACACCGCCCGCTCGCTGTCGGGCAAATTGTCGTTGCTCCAGTAGGCGACAGCCGAAGCCACGCCTTGCCAGCGGTCGAGGAAGTCGTCGCTCTGTATGCCGGACACCCGCACGCGCAGGAAATCCAGGTCGTAGCCGGCATTGGTACGCGCGCCGAAATGGTCCAGCCCCTGGTACACGCCGGCACTGAGAATGCGCAGGCGCCGCTCCTGGGCCTTGCGCCAATCGCCCTCGAACGAGAGGGCGCGCAGGTTGGTCTCGCTGCCCAGCTCCAGCGGCTGGCCGACCACCCGGTAGTCGATCTGGTCGTTCACCGCATAGAAGCGCCCCACCACATCCAGCCATTCGGTGGGGGATGCGATCAGCGACTGGCTCAGGCCGATCGAGTAGCGCTCGTTCTCGCGGTGCTGGCGCAAATCGACACCGTTGCCCAAGCGGATACGCGCCCTGGGGTCGCTGCGGTAGCGCGAGGCCGACAGCAGCAACTGGCTGCCTTCGGCATCGACGAACTGGCTGTAGTCGAGCCGGTAGTAATGCTCCTTGTCGTCGCCCGGTGGCACCAGCACGGCAGCGCTCAATTGCTCGGCAAAGCGGGTCTGGGCGTTGCTGGTGACGCTCAGCAGCGCTTGCAGGTCGTCGCGGCTGCCATCGTTGAGGTTCATCGAACTGGTGAAGGGCTTGCGCGCGGCCTGGGCGATCAACCGGGTGCCGCCGTCGGTGGTGCCAGGGGGCGGGACCTGGGCCTGGAAGGTGACGCCGGGGATGCGCGTGACCAGGCTGGTGTAGCGCTCGAAGGTCTTGCGGGTGAGCGGGCGTTCGGCCTTGAGCTTGGCCATCAGGCGGTCGAGGTAGACGCTGGCGGCGCCGAGGTCGCCTTCGACCTGGTAATCGCGGATGTAACCCTCGACCAGCACCACCCGCACACGACCATCGGCGAAATCCTGGGGCGGCAGATAGGCGTAGGACAACAAGTAGCCATCCTGCTGGTAACGCTGGGTCAGGCGACGGGTGACTTCGATCAACTCGCCCAAGGTCACCTTGCGCTTGAGTAGGGGGCGATAGTGCTCGCGCAGTTCAGCCAGCGGGTACACGGTGCCGCCTTCGAAGCGCACCTTGTTCACCTGCACTTCGGTGCTCATCAGCAACGGCTGTTGCTGTGGGCTCGCCGGGGGCGGCACTTGCAAGCCGGGCGCCGGTGGGCGGTAGGCCTCCACTGGCAGGTTCGGCGTAGGCAAGCGGCGTTCGGTTTCGTTGCTGTTGAGAAAACTCGGCAGGGGTTCGGCACGGGCCACGCAAGCCCAGGACAGCGCCAGCATCGTCACGACCAGAGGACGCATTCGGACACTCCATGATCCGGTGGATGGCAGCAAGCCGTGCCCGTTGCAGGACACGGCTTGCTACAAGCGTAGGTGCTGGCAAAGCGCCCGTCGACTCAGCGTTGCCCACCTGCAAGCGCCCCGCTCAGGCCACCCAGTACGCCACCCAATCCACCCGGTTGTGCAGTACCGCCGTTGACCAGGCCTCCGGCCTGCGCCACGCTGCCGCCCACGCTGTTGACCGTCGTGCCCAACTGGCTGACCACCGGGTTGCCGGTAGCTGCGTTGAGTTGCGAGCCGACGTTGGCCACCGCGCCGCCCACCTGGGTGAGCAGGCCCGCCACAGGTGCACCGAGGCCAGTACCGCCACCGACTTGCTGGGTAAGGCTGGCCACCCCACTCACCACGGGGTTGGCGCCGATACCCACCTGCTGGGTGAGCCCCGCCACCGGAGCGCCCGCCGCGGTATTGGTCACGCCATTACCGCCCAGCACCGTCCCCAGGCGGGCAACGGTATTGCCCACTTGCCCGACACTGCCGCCCACCGAGGCGATGGCCGGGTTGCTGGAGCCTGCACCGAGCCCACTGCCAGCACCGGCGACCACGCCGCCGGCGGTTTCCAGCAAGCCTGTACGCGGGCCGCCGCTGGTTGGCGCCAGGCCGCTGCCGGTACTGACGGCATCGCCGACGCCACTGACTGCACGGCCCAGGGTGGTGGTCATGGGGTTGCCATCGCCGGCCCCGGCCACTTGCTGGCCGGCTTGGTCGAGTGCACCGCCTACCTGATTGAGCGTCTGGTTCAGCGGTCCGGCCAGGCCAGTCTGGCGTGTGGCGTTGGCGGCGGTGTTCTCCACCAGCGAGACCACGGGCACCAATGCATCGCTTACGCCTTGGGTTGCACCGGCCAATGGGCCATTGGTGCCGATGGGCGTGAGGGTATCGCCGAGCATGGTCACCACCTGGCCAACCCGGTCGACGCCCTGCCCAGCGCCCGCCACCACTAGGTTGGCCACCGGCACCTGCTCGACCAGCGAACTGGACGCCAGCCCCTGCACGCCCTGGCCAAGACCAGACACGCCGGCACCAAGATCAGAAGTGGCCGCGCCCACCACGCCAACGGTAGTGCCCACGGCGTTGTTGCCAGTGCCGAGCTGGCCGAGGCCTTCGCTGAGGCCACTGCCAACGGAGTTCACGGCATTGCCGGCAGACGACACCAGTGAACCCACGCCGCCGGTCAGCGAAGTGTCTCCGGCGATGGGCAGCGAGCCGACCATCTCGCCGAGGTCGACGAGCCCGTCGCCCAGGCCGCTGACGGTATTGCCCACCTGGTCGACGACCTGGCTGGTCACCAGCGGGCTTGCGGTGCCACCGCCAGTGCCGCCGCCTCCGGTACCACCGCCGCCGGTGCCGCCTCCACCCGTTCCGCCACCATCGGTAACACCGCCTGCTGCCGCGGCATCGCCGGATGAGCCATCGACCCCGCTATGGCTGCCGCCACCTCCGCTGCTGCACCCTGCGAGACCAAGCGCCATGGCCAATGCCAGGGCGGTGCCAGTCCTCATCCACGCTTGCCTGTTCATGTGGTGACTCCTGCCGCTGTCTGTTGTTGTGCGATATCTGTTGGCAGGTATCGCTAGCCTTATGACATCAGTGAAGACCTGGGAAAGGCAGGCAGGTAGGTCGTAAGTTGGTATTAGCTCGGCTGGGAGGGGGCGCGCAGGGCGGTGGAATGGGTTTTCGATTCAATGGGTTAGGCGGCGACAGGCATTGACCCTATCAGTGGAGCTAGTGCCATGTGACTAGTCTCGCGAACCACCGAAGGCCTCATTCACTGACCTGAAACGCCACCCGAGCGGTCTGGCCGCTATCGTCCAGCGCACTCAGCTCTACCTGCCCTGCCCGCTCGAAGCGCACCAGCAGGCTGTCCTGCCCCCGGGTTTCCCCCAATGGCTGGCCATTGAGGAACCACCAGCGCTGCCCGCCGCCACCCAAGGCAGAAACCCTCAACTGCAACGGCTCGCTGCTGGTAGCCGGGCGGCGCAAATTGTCACCAGAGCGCACACCGACGATCGACAGCGGCGGGGCGCTGGCCGGTACTTGCGGCGGGCAGGCGGGGTCAGCTGCGGGTACGCGTGCGGCGCGGCGCTCTGCGCGGGGCAACCACGGTTCCAGCGGCGCGGGCCACAACGCCACCTCCCGCGCTTCGGCACTGGGGCAGGTGCCATCCACCCGCAGCCCTCGTGCATTCACCCATACCGTTTCGCGCAGGCCCAGGCCCAGGGGCTGGTCGGCAGCCTGCAAGGTCGGCGGCGTGGTGCCGTCCAGGGTCCAGGCGAAACGCTGGCGTCGACACGATGGGCTCTGGCGGTTCAGCGGCTGGCCCAGCGGCCAGCAGATCGCCGCCACGCCCACGCTGGACGGCACCGGCTCCACTGGCGCTGCGATGCCGCGCTGGCTGTCGCGGTTGCTCAGCAGATCGTGCACCTGGAGCATCAGTGGCGCAGCGGAGGCCAGGCCGAACTGGCCAGGCACCGGTGTGCCGTCCGGGCGGCCGATCCACACGCCAATCAGGTAGCGCGGACCTACACCGATCGACCAGGCATCGCGAAAGCCATAGCTGGTGCCGGTCTTCCACGCCAGTTGCGGGCGCTGCACCAGCTCGGCGTGGGGGTCGCGGTCGGGCCGGGCTTGGCCGCTGAGAATACGCCGGGTGATCCACGCGGCTCCCGGGGACAACAGACGCCGCTCGACCAGCGGGTCCTGGGGTTGCAGGCGAATACGTGCGCTGTGGCCTTCACGGGCCAGCGCCGCATAGCCCCCCACTAGGTCTTCCAGGCGGCTGCCGGCGCCACCGAGAATCAGCGACAGGTTCGGCTCGGCCAGCGGCGGCAGCACCAGCGGCACACCGCCCATGCGCATCTGCGCGGCGAAGCGTTTCGGCCCATAGGCTTCGAGCAACTGCACTGCGGGCAGGTTGAGCGACAGCGCCAGCGCGGAACTGGCCGACACCGGGCCACTGAAGCCCATGGAGAAGTTGCCGGGACGGTAGTCGCCATAGCGGCGAGGCACATCCTGCAACAACGACTCGGAATGGATCAGGCCATCGTCCATGGCCATGCCATAGAGGAACGGTTTGAGGGTCGAGCCGGGCGAACGCAGGGCGTGGACCATGTCGACATGGCCGAAGCGCCGGGCATCGTTCAGGTCGATGGAGCCGAGGTAGGCGCGCACGGCCATGGTCTTGGTCTCGACCACCAGCAGCGCTGCCGAGGTGCGCTCGGGCAGGCGCGCACGCCAGCCCAGCAGCAGGTCTTCGAGGCGTCGTTGCAGCGCGGCATCCAAGGTGGTGTGGATCAGCGCCGGGCTGCCAGGTGTGTTCAGGCGCCGAGCCAGCAGTGGTGCCAGTGCGGGCTCCTGGCGAGGCGCGAGCAGCAGCGGCTCCTCGCGCGCCTCATCGATATGTTGCTGCGGCCACACCTGGTATTCGGCCAGGCGTTGCAGCACCTTGTCACGGGCCCGCTGCGCGCGCTCGGGGTGGCGATCGGGGCGCAAGCGACTGGGCGCCTGGGGCAGCACGGCGAGCAGCGCCGCCTCGGCGGGCGTGAGGTATTTCGGCGACTTGCCCAGGTACGCCCAGCTGGCGGCGGCCACGCCTTGCAGGGTGCCACCGAAGGGCGCGCGATCGAGGTACAGCTGAAGGATTTCAGCCTTGGACAGGTGCCACTCCAGCTGCGCGGTACGCCACAGCTGGCGCAGCTTGCCGGCCAGGGTGCGGTCGTGGGGGTCGAGCAGACGTGCCACCTGCATCGACAGCGTGCTGCCCCCCGACACCACACGCCCGCCACGCAGGTTGAGCCAGGCGGCGCGTGCCAGGGCCAGCGGGTTGACCCCAAGGTGCTGGTAGAACCAGCGGTCCTCGTAGGTCAGCAACGCCTCCAGGTACAGCGGCGACACCTCATCGGCGCTGACCGGATAACGCCACACGCCATCGGCATCGGCGAAGCGCCACAGCGGCGTGCCGTCCTCGGCCAGCACCACCCGCGCCTGGTCGTCGGCCGGCATCGGCAAGGGCCAGAGATGGTCTGCAAGCCACAGCAGCGCGACGACCAGCAACAGGCCTGCGATAAGCCTACGCACGGCGCGTGTGCGAACTAAGCTTGGCATCGGGAACCGACCTGGCCAGTTGATGGCCAAAGCCCTGGAACCACCGATTCGTTCATCAGGAAGCGACTATGCATGTAGAAGGTTTTTTCGAGTGGCTGGGCCAGGCACTGGGTTCGATTATCCGCTTCATCGTCGATGGCCTGAGCGGGTTGTTCAACCTGTTGGCCAATGCCGGGGGCAATTTCATCGATGGCCTGGCGCGTACGTTGGGCATGGACACCTCGCTGGTCAGCATACTGGCGCTGATCGTCGGGCTGCTGCTGTTGTATTCGGCGGTACGCGCGTTCATGCGGGCTTCGATCGTAATGGGGATCATCTGGGCGTTGCTGGGGTTGTGGGTGTTGAGCTGGGTGGTGCGGTGAGAGACGGGGCCGCTGTGCGGCCCCAGTGTCATGGAGCTAGCGTGCCTTGACCAGCATCTCGCCCTGGCTCTCCCCCACCGCTTGCAGGTTGGGCCGGTACATCGACTCGACCTGCGGCGGTGGAATGCGGTAGCTGCCTGGCGTTACCGCGCGAGCCAGGTACAGCAGGTGAGTGGTGCCGTAGCTGTCGAGCTTGAGCGCCGCCACGTAGCGGTCGTCGCGGTATTCCTGGTGCACCACGCTGGCGTTCTGCATCGACTCGCGCCACTGCTTCACCGCGGTGCTGGCGTTGTCCAGGCTCGCAGCGCTTTGCGCGAGGTTCTGGTTTTCCAACTCAAGGCCTGCGGGCAGCAGGTCGACCACCAGGGCATCAGGCACTTGGCTCTGTGCCTTCAGCGCCAGGTGCACCAGCACCAGGTCGCCGCTGCGCAGGTTGCGCAGGTCCAGGGGCTGGCCATTCATGCCCAGGTACTCGCGGCGAATCTCCAGGCCGTTGCTGCTGGCCGCAGGCGCCTGGCGCGGGTAGCCAGACACCGTCAGCTGCTGGTACAGGGTCTCGCTGCCCTGGTTCTGGATGCTCAGCGGCGAGGCCAGCAGCGGCCCTTCGAGCTTCATGCCCGACTCCACATTGTTGAATTCACGCACTTCGCCGGCGCTGTCCAGGCGCGCCTGCCAGTGGCCTTCCGGCTTGCCGAGCAGACCACGCCCGGCGAGGAACAGGGCGTTGCGTTCCTGGGTGGAGAGCCAGCGGTTGGCCGCCAGTTCATCGGACAGCGCGAACAGGCGTTGGTCGACCTGCTCGGCGGCCAAGTCATTTTCCTGTAGCAAGGCGAGAATCAGCGCCTGGTCGCGCACGGCGCTGCCGTAGTCGGCCAGCCAACCTTTGCCGCGACCGATCGCCAGGCCCGCTTGCAGGGCCTGCTGGGCGCGAGGCTTGTCGCCCATCTTGTCCAGTGCCACCGCCAGTTGCACCAGCGCCAAGCCAGAGCGCGCATCGCTGCGGCGCTCGAACAGGCTGCGCAGCGCGCCCAGTGGCGCCTGCTGGCTGCGCGCAAGCACCTGTGCGGCATAAGCCTGCACGGCGAAGCGGGTGTGCTCGGCGTCTTCGCTGTAGTCGACTTCGATCAGGTTACGTTCCTGCAGGTAACGCAGCAGGCGCTCGTTGGCCTTCTTCAGCGCCTCGGCCGGCACGCCATAGCCTTGGTCACGGGCGCGCAGCAGGAAATCGGTGACATAGGCGGTCAGCCAGTATTCTTCCTCGCTGTCGGCGCTCCACAGGCCGAAGCTGCCGTTGTAGCGCTGCATGCCCAGCAGGTGTTCGATGCCCATTTCGATCTTGCGCTTGCGCACATCGCCCGGCTCGCCCTTGATGCCTAGGCGCTTGAGGCTTTCGGCGTCGGCGTAGAGCGAGGGGTACAGGCCACTGGCGGTCTGCTCCAGGCAACCGTAGGGGTAGGCTTCCAGGGCGCGGATCTGCTCGGCGAGGTTCAGCGGTGGGCGACTGGACAGCGCCAGGCTCGCCTCCAGGCCCGCCGGTTCGAACGCGGCCAGGTCGCTTTCCGGCAGGGTCCAGGGCTGGTCCTTGAGGGCCACGCGGTAGTGCTTGAGCATCGCCGGGTAGGCCGGGCGTACACCCAGGCTCCACTCGCGCTCGAAGGTGGTGACCGGCTCACCAGGCAGTTGCAGGCCGCTGACGCTGACCCGCAGCTTGCCTTGGCCGAGCCCGCCTTGGGCCTGCACCGGAATCATCAAGGTGGTGCGCTGGCCCTCGGCCAGGGCGATGCTCTGCTCGGCTGCGCCAGTCAGGCCAAGCTGGCCCTCGGTGTGCAGTTGCACGTTCAGTTGCTGGGCGCGACCGGACAGGTTGGCCAGGTCCAGGGCCAGGCGGGTCTGGTCGCCACCGGCCAGGAAGCGCGGGGCGGAGAGCTCGGCGATCAGCGGGGCGGCCACCACCGTCTTGCCTTCGGCAACGCCGAAGTGCTCGTCGGTCCAGGCCTGGGCCATCAGTCGCAGCTCGCCGTTGAAGTCGGGGATATCAACGCGGGCCTCGCCCTCGCCATTGGCGTCGAGGGTCACCGGCAGGCTCTGCTGGGCAACGATGGTGACAGTGGTATTGGGGCGCTTGCCACCCTTGGCCATGGCCGCATCGCCACCGAACGCCAGGCTGGCCAGGCGGCCCTGACCGGCTTCGATCAGCTGGCCGTAGATATCCAGCTGGTCGGCGCCATAGGCCTTGCGGCCGAACAGGCCGGTGAAGGGGTCGGGGGTCTTGAAGTCGGTGATGTTGAGAATGCCCACGTCCACCGCCGACAGCAGCACATGCACCTGTTTCGGTACGCTGCCATCGGCATTGACGGCCTTGAACTTCACCGTCAGCGGCTGTTTGGGGCGCATCTTCTCGGGCGCTTCAAGGGTCACGGCAAGCTTGCGCCCGGCGCGGTCCAGCGGCAGGTGCAGCACACCCACGGCGCGCTTGGGCGTGGCATTGACCTTGCGCTCGCCCGGGCGAATCACCAGGGCGCTGATGTACAGGTCGTGGCGCGCCCACTGTTGGTCGAGCTGCACCTCGAAGGTCTTGCCTTCGGCAGGCACGTCGATTGCCTGCCACCACAGCGGGCCATCGCTGGACTCGATCATCAGGTAGCCACTGCCAGCGGCAGGCGGGGTGACCGTAACCTTGGCAGTGGCGCCATCGGCATAGGATGGTTTGTCCAGTGCCAGCTTGACCTGGTCGGGGCGTACCGCGCCGCCTTCGGCGTTGTCCTGGGCGCGGTAGCCGGCCCAGAAGCGTTCGCTGGAAACCAGCCCGGTCTCAGGGTCTTCCACCTCGACCCGGTACGGTCCCCACTCCACCGGGAAGGTCAGTTTGGCCGTGCCGCCCGCCTTGAGGTCGACGGTTTCCTCGGCCTGGGTGAGGAATTTCTCGTTGTAGTCGTAGCTCCAGCCATCGCTCTGCGAGTAGTTCCAGTAGTAGTCGCGGCGCTCGCGCACCAGGCGCACCTTGAGGCCTTCGGCAGCGAGCTTGTTGCCCTCACGGTCGGCCACCAGCACTTCGAATTCCACGGGAGCATCGCTGTCGGTTTCCTCACCATCGAACAAACCGCGTAGGCCGGGCAGGCGCTCGGCGGGCCAGATGGGTTGTTCCAGGCGGCGGGTGATCGGACGGCCACCAGACTCCTGCAAGCTGGCCTGCACGGTCAGTTGCAGGGGCGAGCGGGCCTCGGCCCAGCGGCTTTCGATTTCCAGCGTGGCCTTGCCCGCCTGGTCGAGGGTGACTTCGTCCAGTTCCAGGTCCTGGCTCAGCTCGTTTTCGGTGACCGAACCGAACTGGTAGCCCGGCAGCTTCGCCACCGCCTCGCGAAGAGGACGCACGTAGGCTTGCCCACTCAAGCGATTACCCGCGGCGGGAGCGCCGTAGAGGTAGCGGCCATCGACCTGGACTTGCGCGGTCTGCTCGGGGCTCAGCGGCGTCGGGCTGCCCTTGAGTTCCAGGGCCAGGCGTTCGGGCAGGAAGTCTTCGACGAGGAACTCATGCACCTGCTTGCGCCCACCGCCCAGGTCGAGCAGCAGCTGCCAGCGCCCGGTCGGCGCCTCGGTGGCCAGTTGCAGCTGGTACTGGAACAGGCCATTGGCATCGGCTTCCCAGACGAACTTGCGGCTCACCTGTTCATCGGGGCGGCGCACTTCCACGGTGACAGGCTGGGGCTTGACCGGTTTGCCGTCCTGGTCGCGCAGCAGGCCGTTGAGCAGCACCGTTTCGCCGGGGCGATACAGGTCGCGCGGGCCGAATACGAAGAATTGCAACGGGTTGGACTGGGGGCCCGTGATGTCGAATTCGGCCAGGTCCAGGGCAGCGGTATTCAGGCGCAGCAAGGTGGTGTGCACGCCTTGGGTAGCGATCAGGGTGTCGGCCTTGGCGGTGATCGGCAGTTGCGCGTGGCCCTTGCCATCGGTCTTGGCCTGGGCCAGCAACTTGCCTTTGTCGTCGTGCAGTTCGAGGGTGACCTCGGCCAGGGCCTTGCCACCCTCCAGAGCCTGGGCGAACACATCCAGGCGGTCGCGGTAGCGGTGCGCGGACAGGCCGATGTCGCTGAGGGTGAACAGCGTCGCGGGCTGGGAGTAGTCGTAGGTGCCCGAGGCGCGCATCACTGCCAGGTACACGCCGGGCTCCTGCAGCGGCTTGATCCCGGAGATCGGCAACAGCAGGGTTTCGCGGGTGTTGCGCGCGGGGTTGAGGTCGAAGCGGCCACTGTAGACCAGCTCGGCCATGTCCAGGGTTTCCTTGGACTGGTAGTAGTACAGGCTGCTGTTGCGGCCCCAGTTGACCAGGAAGCTCGACAGCATGTCCGGCTTGATGCGGAAGAACTCCACGTCGACCTTGGCGACGTTCAGGGCGATGACCGGCAGGCCTTCGGCCAGGCGCGTGGGCAGCAGCGAGCCACGGCTGGCGAAGCCGACGGTAGCCTGCATGTCGCGGGTTTCCAGACGGCTGACCGACTCTGCGGCCAGCGTCTGGCCGTTGACCGCCAGCAGGCCCTTGTCGACGGTCAGCACCAGCTTGCGCTGCGGCTCGAGGTGGCGCAGGCGCAGTTCCATCTGGTTGTCGGAGAGCTCCCAGGCGCCATCGAGCTTGCCCTTGACCGTGTCGACCAGGTGCACCTTGCCGGCGAAGTCCTGGTTAGCGTCCAGCGGCACCGAGAAACTCACAGACAGGGTGCTGGCGCCGTCGAGTTGCACTTCCGAGGCATCCAGCACGGTCAGTTCGCGGCCTTCGTAGCGCTTGGCCAATACCGCCGGGTCTTCGCGCTTGGGGGCTGGGGCTTCGGTAACGGCAGCTGGCTTTTCAGTGGGCGCGGGAGGGACGTCCTCGGAGGAGGAATCACAGGCACTGAGCAAGGCCAGCGCGCAGGCCAGCAACAATCCTTTGTTGAACATGGGTGGGAGAACTCTTCGGCGGCAGGGTGGTGAAGGGGGAAATATAGCCCATGGGTCAGCGGCGCATCTGGCTACGAGCGCCAGGTGAGACGAGGTTCGCGCAGAGAAGTTGCATGGCGCGTAGAATTCTCGGCCTTGGATTTCCAGCAATCGCACAACGTGCCCGAACCTTATGCATTCAACACTCACCGACTGGCGCCACCGCCCCTCCCACCTCAAGGTCTGGGCCCTGGCCGCGCCGATGATCCTGTCCAACATCTCGGTGCCGCTGGTGGCGCTGGTCGACAGCACGGTCATCGGCCACCTGCCCCACGCCCACCAGCTAGGCGCAGTGGCAGTAGGGGCGACATTGTTCACCTTCATGGTCGGCCTGATGGGGTTTCTGCGCATGGGCTCCACCGGCTTCGCGTCCCAGGCCGCAGGGCGTGAAGACGGCGCGGCGCTGCGCCAGGTGCTGGTGCAGGGGCTGCTGCTGGCCGTGGCGTTTTCCCTGCTGATCGCCCTGCTCGCCCTGCCCTTCAGCCAGCTGGCGCTGCAGGCCATGCAACCCAGCGAGGCGTTGCGCCAGGGGACCGAGGCCTTCTTCCACACCCGCCTGCTCGGCCTGCCCGCGGCCCTGGCCAGCTATGCCCTGGTCGGTTGGTTCCTCGGCACCCAGAATGCCCGCGCGCCGCTGGCGATACTGTTGGTCACCAACCTGCTGAACATCGCCCTGAACCTGTGGTTCGTGCTGGGCCTGGATTGGGGCGTGCTGGGCTCGGCGCGGGCCTCGGTACTGGCCGAATGGAGCGGCGCCCTGCTGGGCCTGGCCCTCACCCGCCCGGCCCTGCGCGCCTACCCGGGGCACATTGCCTGGGCCGCGCTCAAGCACTGGCAGGCCTGGCGCCCGCTGCTGGCGGTGAACCGCGACATCTTCCTGCGCAGCCTGGCGTTGCAGTTGGTGTTCCTGCTGCTGACGATGCAGGGCGCGCGCCTGGGCGAGGCCACGGTGGCCGCCAATGCCTTGCTGCTCAACGGCCTGCTGCTGACCGCCTATGCCCTCGACGGCCTGGCCCATGCGGTGGAGGCCCTGTGCGGGCACGCCATCGGCGCCCGCGACCGGCAGACGCTACGCCGCTCCCTGGTGGTGGCCGGCGGCTGGTCGCTGTTGGTCAGCCTGGTGTTCGCCGGGGCGTTCCTGCTGGGCGGGCACCTGTTCATCGAGCTGCAGACCGACATCGACAGCGTGCGCGCAGCGGCCTACCCGTTCTTGCCGTACCTGGCGGTGCTGCCGCTGGTCACGGTGTGGAGTTACCTGCTCGATGGGCTGTTCATCGGCGCCACCCGGGCGCGAGAAATGCGCAATGCGATGCTGCTCAGCGTGCTGCTGGCAGCACCGCTGGCACTAGGTTTGAGCGGGTTCGGCAACCACGGGCTGTGGCTGGCGTTCCTGGGCTTTATGGCGCTGCGGGCACTGACCCTGGGGTGGGTGGGGTGGCGGTTGCAGCAAAAGGGGTTGTGGGTGAGCTGAAGGGGGGCGCTTGGCGCCCCACCAGGGTCAACGCACAGCGACATCCAACCCGGTCCAGTACGCCGCGAAGGCCCACTGCTCGGCGAGCTCATCGATCACGCTGGCCATCGATTTCCCCGCCCCGTGCCCGGTATTGCCATAGACCCGCGCCAGATGAGGCTTGTCGCCGATATCGGCGGCCTGCAAGGCAGCGACGTACTTGAAGGTGTGCGCCGGCACCACGCGGTCGTCGCCATCGGCGGTGGTGACGAGGATCGCCGGGTATGGCTGGCCGCAAGCGATATTGTGATACGGCGAGTAGGCCCGAAGGGTGTGGAAATCGGCCTCCTTGGCAGGGTCGCCAAACTCCCCGACCCACAATTGCCCTACGGTGAAGGTGTTGTAGCGCAGCATGTCGAGTACGCCCACCCCGACCAAGGCTGCATCGAACAGCCCTGGGTTCTGATTGACCACCGCGCCCACCAGCAGCCCGCCATTGGATTCGCCCTGGATCGCCAGGCCATTGCTGCTGGTGATGCCCTGCGCCTTCAGGTACTGGCCAGCGGCGATGAAGTCGTCGAATACGTTCTGCTTGCGCCCAAGGCTGCCCGCCGCGTGCCAGTCCTTGCCGTACTCGCCACCGCCACGAATGTTGGCCACCGCCAGCACCCCGCCCTGCTCCACCCAGGCGTATTGCGCCGGGGACCACGCCGGGATCAGGCTGATACCGAAACCGCCATAGCCGTACAGCAGCGTCGGCGCCGGGCCACGCAGGTGCTTGGGGCGCATCAGGAACATGGGCACCCGGGTACCATCCCTGGAGGTGTAGAAATGCTGCTCGACCACCACCCGGTCGAGGTCTGCCGCCACCTGCGGCTGCGCCCATGCCTGGCTGGTGCCCTCGGCCACGTCGTAGCGGTAGATGGTGGTTGGTGCGTCGTAGCTGGTGAAGACGTAGAAGAATTCAGTGCCCTGCGGATCACCACGAAAGCCCCCGGCGCTGCCGATGCCTGGCAAGGTCACCTCGCCTTCGGCAACGCCGTCGAGGGTGAAGCGCTGGATATGCGTGCGGGCATCGGCCAGATAGGCCACCAGCAGCCGGCCACCGGCCAACGCCACTTCGTTGAGCACGCCCTCCTGTTCGCCTACCACATCGACGAACGCCACCTGGGCATCCGCCAGCTCGACGCTGACGATCTTGCGCCGCTGCGCCCCCCGAGTGGTGACCAGCACCAGCCGGGTACCGACGTTGCCGACCACGCCCCATTCGTTCTCGTAGCTGGCATCCAGCTGGCGCAGCGGCCAGTCGGGGGTGGCCAGGTCCACCACCGACAGCGTCATGCTGTTGGTACCGGGCGTCGAATAGACCGCCAGGTAGCGGCCATCCGGAGTGATATCGAAGACGTGCAGCAGGTGCGGCTGCTCGGGGGTGGCATGCACCAGCCGGTCCTGCGCTTGCGTGGTGCCCAGCTCGTGGTAGTAGATGGCGTGGCCGCTGAGCTGGGCTTCGAAGGCTGCCTCGTCGGCAGGCTGCGGGTAGCGCGAGTAGAAAAACCCGCGGCCGTCGCCCGACCAGGAAAGCTGGGTGTAACGTGCCCAGTGAAGCGTGTCCTCGAGCACCCGCCCGGTATCCACCTCGACCACTCGCAGGGTACGCCAGTCCGAGCCGCGCTCCTGGACGGCATAGGCCACATGGGCGCCTTGCGGGCTGACCGACCAATCGGCCATGGCCGTCGAGCCATCGGCAGACCACTGGTTCGGGTCGATCAACACGCGGTCCTCGCCCTGCACGCTGCCGCGCACGTGCAACCTGGCCTGGGCCTCGAGCCCGGCGCTGCGGGTATAGAAATACTGTCCGCCACGCTTGTAGGGCGCGGTGACACGGTCGTGGTCGAACAAGGCGCTCAGGCGCTCGACGAACACCTCGCGGCCAGGCAGCCCATCGAGATAAGCCTGCGCACAGGCGTTCTGCGCAGCGCTCCAGCTGGCGACTTCGGCATGCTGGCGGGTATCGCCCTCGAGCCAGCGATAGGGGTCGGCAACGGGCTGGCCGAACAGTTCCTCGGTGAGGTCGAGGCGACGGGTGTGGGGGTAGGCAGGCGTGCTCATTCCAGGCGCTCCAAGGCATTGGGGGCGAGGCTGCCAGCGCAGCCTCATGGCACTAAGTGACAAGGCTTCTGCCACTTAGTGCCACCCCTCGAACGACGCCCTGGCCTGGAAACGTGACCAGGTGTAACCGCCTCAGGAGGACAGGTACGAGGAGCGGGTCAGGCCCAGGCGCAGTGCATCGAGGAACTGCGTGCGCTCGCGGGCGCTGATCTTGGCGCTGGCCACTTTGTCGCGGTAGTGGGTCATCAACTCCTCCGGCGACAGGTGCACGTAGCGCAGCATGTCCTCGATGGTGTCGTGGGTCTCGATACCGGCGTGGTACACGCTGCCATCGGCGTTCTGGTAGATGTTCACCGAGTCGGTGTCGCCGAACAGGTTGTGCATGTCGCCGAGGATCTCCTGGTACGCGCCCACCAGGAACACGCCCAGCAGGTAGTCCTCGCCTTCGCGCACCGCATGCACCGGCATGCTGGTCTCGATGCTCTGCTCGTCGACGTACTGGTTGATCTTGCCGTCCGAGTCGCAGGTCAGGTCTTGCAGCACCGCACGACGCATGGGCTCTTCGTCCAGGCGGTGCAGCGGGATGATCGGCAGCACCTGGCCAATGGCCCAGGTGTCGGGCAGGCTCTGGAACACCGAGAAGTTGCAGATGTACTTGTCGGCCAGCTTGTCGTTGAGCTCGTCCAGCACCTGGCGGTGCGAGCGCTGGCGGGCCTTGAGCGAGTTGTGCAGGCGGCGGCACACGGCGAAGTAGCACTGCTCGGCCAGGGCTTTCTCGGCCAGGCTCAGCTTGCCGTCGGCGTACTGCGCGGCCACGTCGCCCATGTAGTGGGTGGCGCGCCAGTAAGTCTCGGTGACCATTTCGATATCGGTCGGGCCGAGCAGGTCGACCAGCCACTGCACGGTCTCGGGCAGGGCTTCCTTGTTCTCGATGGTCGGCACATCGTCGTTGTGCTTCTCGACGTCGGTGACCTGCACCACCAGCATGGCGTGGTGCGCGGTCAGGGCGCGGCCGCTCTCCGAGAAGATGTGCGGGTGCGGCAGGCCCTGGGCGTCGCAGAACTCCTTGAGCATGCCCACCACGACACCGGCGTAGTCGTCCATGTCGTAGTTGATGGAGCTGGCGTTGCGCGAGTGGGTACCGTCGTAGTCCACGCCCAGGCCGCCGCCGACGTCGATGTGGTCGACCGGCAGGCCCAGCGCACGCAGCTCGCCATAGTAGCGGATGGCTTCCTTGAAGCCGTGCTGGTAGTCGGCCAGGTTGGCGATCTGCGAGCCCATGTGGAAGTGCAGCAGGCGAATGCCCTGGTCGAGCCCGGCGTCACGGAAGCGCTGCACCACCGAGATCAGCTGGGCGGCAGACAAACCGAACTTGGACTTCTCACCCCCGGTGTCGGCCCACTTGCTCGAAGCCAGCGACGACAGGCGCACGCGCAGGCCGACCTGCGGCTTGACCTTCAGCTCGGCGGCTTCCTCGATCACCAGGGCGACCTCGGACTCCTTCTCGATCACGATGAACACGTTGTGGCCGAGCTTCTGGCCCATCAGCGCCAGGCGAATGAACTCGCGGTCCTTGTAGCCGTTGCAGACGATGGTGCCGCCTTTGGGCGCCAGCGCCAGCACTGCCAGCAGCTCGGGCTTGGAGCCCGCTTCCAGGCCGATGGAGACGTTCTGGGTGGCGATGATGTTCTCCACCACCGCTTCCTGCTGGTTGACCTTGATCGGGTACAGCGCGGTGTACTGGCTCTGGTATTCCAGGCGCGCGATGTTGGCGTCGAAGGCACCGGTCAGCTGGCGGACGCGGTCTTGCAGGATGTCTGGGAAGCGCACCAGCAGCGGCAGCGACAGGCCGCTCTGGCGCAGCTCGTCGACCTGTTCAAACAGGTCGATCGGCGCGCTGTTAGGGCCGTTGGGGCGTACTTCGACACGCCCGGCTTCATTGATGGCGAAATAACCCGCGCCCCAATGGCGGATGCCATAAACACTGCGGCTGTCGGCTGCGGTCCACTGGCTGCCATCGTCTTTGCGTGTGCGTCGTACGGACATTCAAGTCCCCCATATATAAGTCGAAGACACTGCCCCGCATGGGGCGGACGCAGTGTAGAAGCTGAAAATGACGATTCATCCGTGCCCTGGAATAGACCCTGGTCACGGCAACGAGTTTAGGCTTTGTAGGAAAAGTGTCGCGGCAAGCATCAGCCGCCGGACTTCTTCGCCTTGAAACCTTGCTTGGCCAGCTCTGCGAGCAGCAGCTCGACGTGGTCGCCCTGGATCTCGATCACCCCGTCCTTCAAGGCACCGCCCGTACCGCAGCGGCGCTTGAGGTTAGCGGCCAACGCCTTGAGTTGCTCCAGCGCCAGCGGCACACCGCTGACGGTGGTCACGGTCTTGCCGCCACGGCCTTTGCTTTCGCGGCGCACACGGGCAATGCCGTCGCCTTCGGGGATGACCTGCAGCTTGCACACGCAGTCATCCACAGGCTTGCCGCAGTCCGGGCAATGCCGGCCAGCATCGGTGGAGTACACGAGACCGCCCAGGGCGGCGAAGGAAGAAGCTTTCTTGGACACTTTTGTTCCTCTTGCTGAGGACAAAAAATGGCCGGCGGGTGCCGACCGCGAAGCCCCACTCTGGCAGGGGCGGCGCTAACTGGCGCAGGTGCGGCGCCAGCCCGGAAAGGGCGCGCAGTGTAACGATAAATGCATCGCTTGCTAAGTACCGGATTGCGGCATTTTGCGAATGTTTTGCGACCTACGACTGCTACTGACCCAGGCTGGCCTTATAGCGCTGCAACGCTGCCAGCGAATCCGGGCAGTAAGGCAATACCTGCCCTTCGGCCTCAGCCTGCTCGACGCTGATGAACCGCGCCTCCATGACCTCCTCGGGTTGCAAGCTCAGCGGTCCGTCCCAGACCGCCGAATACACCGCGCACCACAGCCGGTTGCCCGGCAGGTCGAAGTGGAATTTCTCGTGGAAGGTCAGTGCGACGCCGCCGACACCCAGCTCTTCCTCGAGCTCACGCGCTGCCGAATGGTCGTACGACTCCCCTGCCCCGACCATGCCGCCAGCGGCCACATCCCAGTAGCCAGGGTACAGCGCCTTGCTCAAGGTACGTCGATGCACGCACAGCTGGCCGGCACTGTTGAACAGCAGGATGAAGGTGCAGCGGCCAATCAGCCCGCGCTCGCGCAACTCGGCGCGGGGCAGTTCGCCCAGCACCTTGTCGTGCTCATCCACCCAGGTGACATGCTCAAGGTCGGAAGCCGCGCGGTGCGCGGCTTCCTTGGGGTCGATGGTCATCCTCAGCCCTGCGACAGCAGCTGGCGCAGGTCGATGACAGCAGCGTTGGCGCGGGAAATGTAGTTGGCCATGACCAGCGAGTGGTTGGCCCACATGCCGAAGCCGCTACCGTTGAGCACCATCGGGCTCCACAGTTCTTCCTGGGACGCTTCCAGCTCACGGATGATCTGGCGCACGCTGACAGTGGCATTCTTCTTCGCCAGCACGTCGGCGAAGTCCACCTCGATGGCGCGCAGCAGGTGCGACAGCGCCCAGGCCTGGCCACGGGCTTCGTAGAATACGTTGTCGATCTGCAACCACGGGGTTTCCACCACTTCTTCATCAACCTGCGGCGCCTGGCCCGGCAGCACGGCTTCGGTCTTCAGGGTGTTGTTCAGCTTCACCCGGCCAACGCTGGCCGACAGGCGCTGGGACAGCGAGCCCAGGCGGGTGGCGACATCGCCCAGCCAGTTGTTCAGGTTGTCGGCGCGGGTATAGAAGATGGCGCCCTGGTCACCGGCGGCCAGGCGCGCCTGGTAGCGGGTCAGCGACTTGATGCCCTCTTCGAACTCCGACTCGCTCGACGGCAGGATCCAGCTCTTGTTGTCAAAGTTGAAGCGCGGCTCGGCCTTGGCCAGGTCGGCGTCTTCGGTGGACTGCGACTGGGAACGGGCGAAGTCCTTGCGCATGGCGCGGGACAGGTCACGCACCTGCACCAGCACGCCGTATTCCCAGCTCGGCATGTTGTCCATCCACAGGCCAGGTGGGAAGCGGTCGTTGGAGATGTAGCCGCCCGGCTTGTCGAGCAGGGTGCCGGCAACGGTCTTGAGGGTTTCGACCGTGGTGTAGCCCACCACCATCTGCTGGCCGTTGCGCTCAGACGCGGCCTGGGCACTTTGTTGCACCGGGAACAGTTCGGGTTCCTGGCTCCAGTACCAGCCAAGGCCGATGCACACCAGCAGGTACAGGCCAATCAAGGTACCCAGGGCGCGGCTCCACAGGCCGCCGAGGTAGCTACGGGTGGCGGCGCCGCGGCCTTCGGCACGCTCGCGCGGCTCGGCTTTGGCCTCGCGGTTTTTCCAGTCCAGCATGGCGTTGTCCTTATCAATCATGACGGTTCAGGGGCTTGGACCACAGGCCTCGGCCAGGGTGCCACGGCAAGCCCGCGTCACGGCACTATAAAGCAGACACCGCCGTACGCATAAGCGACCAATGAGTCAGGATATGAATAATTGTCCTACGTACTTTGTTGATGCAGGGCACTCGCAGGAGGGAAAAGAACTGCTAGCATAGAGCCATCATTGAACCTGCATACCAACCTCCAACAAGCAGCCAGGACATGAGCCAACCCGTCGAGCCCAACCACGAGCGCTTGAAGCAGCACTTTGCCCAGCGGGTCATCCTGCAAGCCCGGCAGATTCTCGAAATCTGGCAGCGCCTGCAGCGTGGCGAGTGGTCGAACGGCGACCTGGGCGAGCTGTGCGAGGCCAACCTGCGTCTGCAACGCTACGCCGAACGCTTCGAGCAGCCCGAGCACAGTAACCTGTCCACGGCCATTGGCCAGACCCTGCACGCCATCGAAGCCAACCAGGCGCGGCTGAACTCGGCGCTGATCGGTGAGCTCAACCGCCTGATGCAACGCTTGTCGCGCACCGGCCTGCGCAAAGGCGACCAGCTCGACGACGTGCCCCTGCCGCCGCTGCGCAAGCCGGTGTACATCCTGCTGCAAGACCACGACCGCGCCGAGCGCCTGGCCCAGCAGTTGGAATTCTTCAGCCTGGGCGTGCAGCCCTTGTACAGCGCCGAGGCCTTTCACGCCTCGATGGCCGAACGCCTGCCGTCGGCGATCGTGATGGACGTCGACTTCACCGGCAGCGGCCAGGGCCTGCAGTTGGCCGCCGCAGCGCAGCAGGGCCAGGCACTGAACATCCCGCTGCTGTTCTTCAGCCACCAGGAGCCCGACACTGCCACCCGTCTGGCCGCAGTACGCGCCGGCGGCCAGGAGTTCCTGACCGGCACCCTGGAGGCGTCGAGCCTGCTGGAAAAGGTCGAACGCCTGACCTGCGCCACCCAGTACGACCCGTTCCGCGTGCTGGTCATCGACGACTCACGCGCCCAGGCCATGCACACCGAGCGCCTGCTCAACAGCGCCGGCATCATCACCCGCACCCTGAGCGAGCCGCTGCGCACCATGAGCGAGCTGGCGGATTTCCAGCCCGACCTGATCATCCTCGACATGTACATGCCCGACTGCACCGGCATGGAACTGGCCAAGGTGATCCGCCACAACGACCGCTACGTGAGCGTGCCGATCATCTACCTGTCGGCCGAGGACGACCTGGACAAACAGCTCGATGCCATGAGCGAATGCGGCGACGACTTCCTGACCAAGCCGATTCGCTCGCGCCAGCTGATCACCACCGTGCGCAACCGCGCCGCCCGCGCTCGCCACCTCAAGGCCCGCATGGTGCGCGATAGCCTCACCGGGCTGTACAACCACACGCATATCCTCCAGTTGCTGGAGGATTGCAGCTTCCGCGCCCGCCGCGAAGCGCAGCCGCTGAGCTTCGCCATGCTGGATATCGACCACTTCAAGAAGATCAACGACCGCCATGGCCACCCCATGGGTGACCGGGTGATCAAGAGCCTGGCGCTGTTCCTCAAGCAGCGCCTGCGCAAGACCGACTTCATCGGCCGCTATGGCGGTGAAGAGTTCGCCATCGTCATGCCCAATACCGGGCTCGAGGCGGCGCACAAGGTGCTCGACGACATTCGCCGACGCTTCGCCGAAATCCACTACCCGGCGCAGCCGCAGGATTTGCAATGCACCTTCAGCGCGGGAGTGGTAACGCTGGACGACACGCTGGATGCACTGACCATGGCCAGCATCGCGGACGAGGCGCTGTACCGGGCCAAGCATGCAGGGCGCAACTGTGTGGTGAGGGTCGACCCGTAGCAGCGGGGGCGTTCTGTGGGAGCGCAGCAATAAAGGCACTGTGCCACTTTTTTATGGCGCCAAGCCCCAGGCGTCATCACCACGTCACAAAACCGCAATAACTTCAGGCACCTACCTCTCCACTCCCCCGCAGGAAGTTCGCGGCTATGCGCCTGAAGTGGCTGACCAATTTCAACACCCTGTTGCTGGTGACCGTGTGTATCGCCCTGGGCGCGACCCTGTGGTGGTCGCAAAAGGCCCTAGAGCGCCCCTACCAGATGATGGAGCGCTACCTGGGCTTGTCCCAGAGCTTCCAGAACAACGCCGCCAGCAACATCCAGGCATACCTGGGCAGCGGCGATGCCCTGCGCCACGCGGCAGCGGTGGAAGCCAACACGCAGCTGCAGGCCGAGCTTGGCCTGTGGCCTGCGGAGCTGGCCGACAAGCTGCGCCCCAGCCTCGACAGCCTGCAAGCGTTCACCGCCAACGAGCTGCTGGCCGCCGGCAAGTTGGCGGGCGACCCGCAAGCCCTGCTGTTGCAGGCCGAACGCGAACTGGGCGCCAACCTCGAACAACTGGCGGGTTACGCCAGGGACAGCGGCAGCCCGGACGCCGCCCGCTACCTGGCGCCGCTGCTGGATGCTTCGGTGCACCTGGGCCGCCTGTCCCTGGCCAGGGACAAGCTGGTCAGCAGTGGCCGGGCAGAGCTGGCCGACGAGGTCGAGCGCGAATTGCAGCTGATCCGCACCCAGGCGCAGGTGGTCGATGGCTTACCGTTGCTGGGCGTGACCCGTGCCGCAGAATCCAACGCCGACGACTTCGCCGCGATGATGGGCCTGGAAAGCCAGGGCAGCGCAGAGCAGGAAGACATTGCCGTAGGCCTCAAGCGCGAGCTGCAAAGCCTGCTGGGCCGCTATCCCGCCGAACTGCAACGTACCCGCGAACAGATCGAGCGCCGCGCTGCCCTGGCCGCCAGCACCGCTGAGCGCCTGGAAGCGGTACGCCTGGCGATTGCCGGGCTGGAGCCGGAAGTACGCGCTCTGCACGGCAAGATCTCCGGCGAAGTACGCATCATGCAGGGGCTGATGATCGGCCTGATCCTGCTGATCGCGCTGCTGGTCGACACCCTCCAGCGCCGCCTGGCACGCACCCTGACCAGCCTGGCACCGGCGCTGTCGCGCTGGGCCGAGGGCGACTTCGCCGAGCCGATCGCGCTGGGCAAGACCAACCGCGAGCTGCGTGATATCCAGGAGTCGCTGAACCGCCTGCGCCAGTACCTGGTGGAACTGGTTGGCACCCTGCGCCACAACGCCGAGCAGGTCGCCGGCAGCAGCCATGCCCTGGCCGGCATGAGCACCGCGCTGCACGACGGCGCCGAGCGCCAGGCCGGTGACACGGCGCAAATCCGCGATGCCCTGGGCGAGCTGGAGGCGACTATCCAGCAGGTGGCGGGCGATGCCAGTTCCGCTGCCGAGGCCAGCCGCGACGCCGGTCGTGCCGTGGAACAGGGTCAGGCGGTGATCGGCCAGAGCCTGTCGGGGCTGCGCTCGCTGGTCGACGAAGTGCAGGGCAACGCGCAGATGATCGAGCAACTGGCCGAGGAGTCGGCCACCATCGGCGGCGTGCTAACAGTGATCCGCTCGATCGCCGAGCAGACCAACCTGCTGGCCCTGAACGCTGCCATCGAGGCGGCGCGGGCCGGTGAAATGGGCCGCGGCTTTGCCGTGGTGGCCGACGAAGTGCGTTCGCTGGCCCAACGCACCACCGGCGCCACCGGTGAAATCCAGGCGCTGATCGATCGCTTGCAACAGGCCGCCCGCGAGTCGGTAAACGGCATGCGCACCCAGCTCGAACACGCCGAAGCCACCGCCAACCAGGCCCAGGCGGCCGACGGCGCGCTGGACGAGATCGTTAATTCCATCCGCACCATTGCCGACACGGCAGGGCGTATTGCCGACGTTACCGCCCAGCAGAGCGGCGCGGTGAGCGAGATTCGCGACCACAGCGAGCGCATTCATGCACTGGGCGAGGACAACCTGCAACGCATAGGCGAAGGGCGCGAGCAGGGCGAGCAGCTGTTGCAGCTGGGTGGCGAGCTGAACACGGCGGTGCGGGCGTTTCGGGTGTGAGCCTTGTGGGGGCTGCACAGCCCCCGCAAACTCCCGGCAACTCCGCTATCATGCCGGCACGTTCCACCTCGCGAGTACGCCATGCGCCGCCTGCTTTTCCTGTTGTTCCTGCTGCTGGCCAGCCCTGCCTTCGCCTCCGGCCTGCTCGACAACCGCCCCAGCGCTAGCCTCGGCGCAGCCTCGCTGTCCAACAGCGCCGACTTCCTGCCAGTGCACGAAGCCTTCAAGCTCAGCCTGGTGCAGTCCGATGCCCAGTCGATCAAGCTGCGCTTCGTCGCCAGCGAGGGCTACTACCTCTACCGCCATCGCTTCCAGTTCCGCACCGAGCCTGCCGCCATTGCCCTGGGCCAGGCCGTTATCCCGCCAGGCGAAGCCAAGCACGACGAGTTCTTCGGCGATGTCGAGGTGTACCACGGCGTGCTGGACATCGAACTGCCGCGCACTGCTGGCGACCAACGGCCCTTCACCCTGCTGGTGGGCTACCAGGGCTGCGCCGACAAAGGCCTGTGCTACCCACCCGACACCGTACGCCTGGCCATCGACGGGGTTGGCAACAGCCAGCCGTCCAGCACGCTTGAAACCTGGAGCTGGAAATCGACACTGCTGTTCTTCCTGGCCGGCATCGGCCTGGCCTTAACCCCCTGCGTGCTGCCCATGCTGCCGATCATCTCGGCGGTAGTGCTGCGCGGTCAGGTCGGCGGCTGGCGCGGCTTTACCCTATCGCTGGCCTATGTGCTGTCGATGGCTGCCACCTTCGCCCTGCTCGGCGCGCTGATGGGCCTGTTCGGCGCCAGCCTGAACCTGCAGGCACGCCTGCAATCGGCCTGGGTGCTGGTGCCGTTCGCGCTGTTCTTCGTGCTGCTCGCGCTGGCCATGTTCGGTTTGTTCGATTTGAAGCTGCCGCAGGCCCTGAGCAGCCGCGTGGAGAACGTGGCCAACCGCACCAAAGGCGGAACACTGCTGGGCGCCGCGGTGCTCGGTGTTCTTTCCAGCCTGGTGGTGTCACCTTGCGTGTCGGCACCGCTGGCCGGCGCGCTGATGTACATCAGCGCCAGCGGCGATGCCCTGGGCGGAGCGTTGAAGCTGCTCGCCCTCGGCTTGGGCATGGGCACGCCATTGCTGCTGGTGGCGACTGGCGGAGCGGCCTGGCTGCCGAAAAGCGGGCCATGGATGAACACTGTGAAGAACACCATCGGCGTGCTTTTGCTGGGCTCGGCCATCGGTCTGCTCAGCCGCGTGCTGCCTGGCCCGATAACCTTGTTGCTGATAGGCCTGCTGGCGGCGGGCGTGGCGCTGTTCCTCGGCGCCCTGGAGTTCGTCGCCAAGCCCCCGCGCCAGCGCCTGGCGCAGTTGCTTGGCTTGTTGTTGTTCACCTACGCCCTGGCGTGCTGGTATGGCGCACTGAGCGGCCAAGGCGACGCACTGCGGCCTCTGCCATCAGCACCTGTCGCCACGCACGCAGGCGCGCCGGCAGCAAAGGCCGATAACTGGCAGACCATCACTACCCCAGCCGCGCTCGATGCCGCGCTGGCTCAGGCCAAGGCCGCCGGCCAGCCGGTGCTGCTGGACTGGTACGCCGACTGGTGCATCAGCTGCAAGGTAATCGAGCGTGAAGTGCTGGGCGCGCCCCAGGTCGCCACGCAGTTGGATGCCTTCAAGCTGCTGCGCTTTGACATCACCCAAAGCAACGCCGAGCAGCGCGCCCTGCTCGACCGCTACAAGCTGTTCGGCCCACCCGCGCTGCTGTTCTTTGCGCCGAACGGCAGCGAAATGACCACTGATCGGGTGGTCGGCGAGATAAACGCCGGCGATTTCGCCAACGTTCTACAGCGCGTGCGCGGCAAACTCGGTCTATAACTTCCCCCGCAGCGGGAAATTTCTCCGCAAGAGTGACCAAAGACCGTTGTTTGGTCACATACTTTGCGTGAATCTCGGACATCGTGCTGGCTATTGCCGGGAACTGGACACTCACCGCCCACTTGCGGCATAGTCGCCGCGCTATGTCGAATTGCCCTACAAGACCAAGGAAACCGCAGATGGCCACCCTACTGGTGCTGCACGGCCCCAACCTCAACCTGCTCGGCACCCGCGAGCCAGGCCACTACGGCGCCGCGACCCTCGCCCAGATCAACCAGGACCTCGAGCAGCGCGCCCGCGCCGCTGGCCATCATTTGCAGTACCTGCAAAGCAACGCCGAGTACGAACTGATCGACCGAATCCATGCCGCGCGCAACGAGGGCGTGGACTTCATCCTGATCAACCCGGCGGCTTTCACCCACACCAGCGTCGCATTACGTGACGCATTGCTGGCGGTGAGCATCCCATTCATCGAAGTGCACCTGTCCAACGTGCACAAACGCGAACCGTTCCGGCATCACTCCTACTTTTCCGATGTTGCCGTAGGGGTGATCTGCGGTCTGGGCGCCAGCGGTTACCGGCTGGCCCTGGAGGCTGCACTGGAACACCTGGCTGCCAACGCACAGCCCTGATGACACAAGGCCTTGGCCCACTGGGCCGAGGTTACGAAGAAACGTTTTCGACACGTTTTCAATTTGAGCCCGACCGAACCTTGGGAGTTGATGATTAATGGATATCCGTAAAGTCAAAAAGCTGATCGAACTGCTGGAAGAGTCTGGCATCGACGAACTGGAGATCAAGGAAGGCGAAGAGTCCGTCCGCATCAGCCGTCACAGCAAGACCCCAGCTGCCCAGCAGTACTTCGCCCCGCCGCAGTTCGCCCCGGCACCTGCCGCCGCCGCTGCCCCGGTAGCCGCCGCGCCAGCCGCCGAAGCCGCTGCCGCAGCGCCGGCCCTCAAAGGCACCGTGGTTCGCTCGCCGATGGTCGGCACCTTCTACCGCAAGCCTTCGCCGACCTCGCCGAACTTCGCTGAAGTGGGCCAGAGCGTGAAGAAAGGCGACACCCTGTGCATCGTCGAAGCCATGAAGATGATGAACCACATCGAAGCCGATATCGGCGGTGTCATCGACGCCATCCTGGTGGAAGACGGTCAGCCGGTTGAGTTCGACCAGCCGCTGTTCACCATCGTTTGAATCGCGGAGAACCAACGATGTCTGGGAAGCTGGAAAAAGTCCTGATCGCCAACCGCGGGGAAATTGCCCTGCGGATCCTGCGTGCCTGCAAAGAGCTGGGCATCAAGACCGTTGCGGTTCACTCCACGGCTGACCGCGAACTGATGCATCTGGGCCTGGCCGACGAATCGGTCTGCATTGGCCCGGCGTCCTCCAAGGAATCCTACCTGCACATCCCGGCGATCATCGCTGCGGCCGAAGTGACTGGTGCCACTGCCATTCACCCAGGCTACGGCTTCCTCGCCGAGAACGCCGACTTCGCCGAGCAGGTGGAAAAGTCCGGTTTCGCCTTCATCGGCCCGAAAGCCGACACCATTCGCCTGATGGGCGACAAGGTTTCGGCCAAGGACGCGATGATCAAGTCGGGCGTACCGACCGTACCGGGCTCCGATGGCCCACTGCCGGAAGACGAAGAGGTCGCCCTGGCGATCGCCCGTGACGTCGGCTACCCGGTGATCATCAAGGCCGCCGGTGGCGGTGGTGGTCGCGGCATGCGCGTGGTGCACAAGGAAGAGGACCTGATTTCCTCGGCCAAGCTCACCCGTACCGAAGCCGGCGCCGCCTTCGGCAACCCGATGGTCTACCTGGAGAAGTTCCTGACCAACCCACGTCACGTGGAAGTGCAGGTGCTGTCCGACGGCCAGGGTAACGCCATTCACCTGGGCGACCGCGACTGCTCGCTGCAGCGCCGTCACCAGAAGGTACTGGAAGAAGCACCGGCCCCGGGCATCGACGAGAAGGCCCGCCAGGAAGTCTTCAAGCGTTGCGTCGATGCGTGCATCGAAATCGGCTACCGCGGAGCGGGTACCTTCGAGTTCCTGTACGAGAACGGCCGTTTCTACTTCATCGAAATGAACACCCGTGTTCAGGTGGAGCACCCGGTTTCGGTGGGTGTTGGCGATCGCCTCCAGGCGTTTCTCGGCGTCGCTGCTGATCTGCTGGCGCGGTGGCG
>NZ_JBNNVR010000054.1:0-36323 GCF_050280645.1 Pseudomonas sp. NPDC089554 | reverse complement strand
CTCGACTTGCTGTCGGAGCTGGCCAGCCAGCGCCTGGCGCGGGTGATGATCAGCCTCACCACCCTGGACGACGAACTCAAGCGCACCCTCGAACCAGACACCGCAGCTCTCCTGATGGAAAACTCACTGCCCCGGGCTGAGAATTCGCTCAAGCTCGGCGCCGCGCTCGCGGGTCATGTCCATCACGCACATGCCGCCGTTGATCGACGCCAGGGTGCCGCCGCTGGCCTGGGCATGGAAGCGGCAATTGCCGTCGCGGTAGGTGATCCAGTTGCGCTGCACCTCGCGCAGGCTCTTCTGCTTGCCCGCGTCCAGCTTGGCCATGAGTTGCTTGTACACCCGGTTCAGGCGCTCGTCCTGCAGCTTGGTCTCGGCCTTGATGCATTCGCCCATGGCCACGGTGCTGGAGGCTTTGTCCATGCATTGGCTGTAGGCCGATGAGTTGTCTTCGGCCTGTGCCGACGAGAAGGCGAAGGCGGCGAGCATGGCCGCGAGGGAGCTTTTGCGCATCGGTGCGATCCTTTGGAGGTAATGGGCTGGCAGCCTAGCAGCTTGAACCCTTCCCGCCGCTCGCCAGGGAAAACTCAGACCTGTCCTACCCCGCAAGGTTTCAACCCACCCGCGTCGATTGCACGCCTACAAGGCCTGCGAAGGCTCAGGCGGCATCAGCACCTTGTCCACCTCGAAGCGCAGCGAGGGCATCTGCGTAGCGGCATACAGGGTCACACCCAAGGCGGCGATCAACGCCACGTCGAGCCAGCGCCAGCCGGGCACATCCGCCGCATTGCGGGCCTTCCAGCAGCACCATAGCTGCCCTGCGCAGAACACCACGATCGACAGCGACCACAGGTAGAACCCGGCGCCGAAGCCGGTGACGTCCTGGAAGGCATAGCTGATGTTGTCCGGCAGGCGCTCGATGGCGAAGCTGCTGGCCGCCAGGTACAACGCCAGAAGGCCCAGCCCCAGGGCCAGGCGACGAAAGCGTCGATGCGCGAGAATCGCCAGCGCCAGCAACGGGTTGGCAAACCATTGGTGCAAGCCGAAGGCCACGCCCCAGGGGCCGTACAGCAGCATCTGCAAGGCCGGCATGTGCCGCCCCGCGCCCATCAGCGCGCCATCGAAGGCCAGGGCGAGCAAGTACAGCGCCAGGCTGGTGGTGAGGTAGTAGGCAGGCAACCGCAGGCTCCATCGGGTCGGGCGAAAAGCCGACCATACCGGAATATGAAGAACGGGGCGCGCTCAGGCCACCGGCGGCTCCAGCAGCAAGCCGTAGATCCCTGAGTCGGACAACTCGCCGCCAACGCTCCAGCGGGCACGCAAGGTGCCTTCGAGCACGAACCCCTGGCGTTCGAGGGTGCGCGCCGAGCCGTTGTTGCGCGGGTCGATTTCCGCTTCCAGGCGACGCATGTGCAGAGTGTGGGCCAGGTAGTCGATGAAGCAGGTCAGCGCTTCGTCCATGTAGCCACGCCCCTGCACCGCACGGGCCAGGCAGTAGCCGACCTCACCACGACGCGACTCGTCGTCGATGTTGAACATCTGCACCATGCCGATCAGCTCGCCGTTGTCGCGCCGGTACATGCCCAGCTTGAGCAACTGCCCATTGCCATAGGCCTCACGGTCGGCGGCCAGGGCGCTTTCGGCCTCGGCCAGGTTCTGCCAGGGTGCGTGGTACCAGTAACGCATCACCTCGGGGTCGGCCATGATCGTCAGCCACTGCGCGGCATCGCCATGACGCATGGGGCGCAATTGCAGGCGGGGGCTGTCCAGGCTCAGGTCGCTGGGGAAACTGCGGGGGTGAGACACGCCAGGCTCCTTTCCAGATAGAGGAAAGATGACAGTCTAGCGTCAGGCATTACTACAGGGCGAGTAGGATCGCCCTGTAGTAATGCCCTACTTTAGAAGCCCATGCTGAAGCTGACGACCACGCCGTGGTCGCGACCTTCGCTGGACAACTGCCCGGAATACCCCAGGCCCAGCTTGCCGCTTTCACCTACCGACAGGTCCACGCCCGCCTCGACCACCGCCGCATCGCGGGCAATCGGCACACCCGTGGTGCTGAACCCGGCACCGCCCTCGATGAAGCGCAGGTCGGCGTCTGGCTTGGTGTCGCCGAAGGCATGTCGCCAGCCCACCGACAGCCGTGGGGTGACGGCGCTGCCATTGGCCAGGGTGATTTGCTTGCCCACCCGCACACCCAGGGTGGAGAAGGTCACATCCTGGTCGACGCTGGCTTCAAGCCGCCCTGCGCCGCCCTTCTCGCGGCCGTTGTCGCTGTCGTAGTTGACATAGGCGAGCCCTGCGAACGGCTCCACAGCCAAGCCGCCCATGTCCATCGCATAGCCCACTTCGCCGAACACCTGGGCGCTGCGCGCCTTGTACTTGGCTTTCAGGCGGTCTTCATAGGCGCCGGCCTGGACATCGCGCTTGGTGTCGATGTCATGCCAGGTGTAGCTGGCACCCAGGCGCGCGGCGAAGGCCTCCAGTTGGTAGTTCAGGTAGGTGGCCAGGTGGTAGCTGTCGACCGAGGCATCCGACCGGCGACGCTGGGCATCCACGCTGGTATTGGTGTAACCGGCGGCGATGCCGACCTTCCACTCATCATTCAGGGCGCGGTCGACGCCCAGCATGAAGCCTGTCAGCTCGCGGTCGACGCTGGCATGGCTACTGCTGCCGTCGTAGTCGCCCCAACCGCCGAGCACGCGCATCCAGCCCACGGCCTGGCCTTGGCAACCTTCGCCGGTGAGTTGCTGGTTGGCGGTCGGTGCCAGGGTACGGCGTGGGTCGTCGCGGTTGGTGCAGTCGGCCTGGCGCATGCGGTCGTTGACCGCTTCGCGGATGTAGCGCGAGTCCTCGATCAGCACGGTGGCAGTGCTGGCGTGGACTTCGCCCGAGAGGCTGTCGAAGGCGGCCTGTGCACCCTGAGCATCGAGCAGCAGGATATTGCTGCTCAGGCTCTGCGGGGCACCCGCGCTTTGCAGCGCAGCCCCCACTCGGCGCTGGTTGCCGGTGGCAGCAACCGAGGCGAGCGAGCGACCGTTGCGGCTGACCGACAGGGTGACCTGGTTGGCGCCGTAGTTCACCGCGCTGTTGAGGAACGCCGAGTTGGCCAGGTTGGTGCCGGCGAAGGTACCGGTCACGCCACCGGCTGCGTTCAGCACGGTGTAGGTGCCATTGCCGTCACCTACGTTGAGCACCTGCAGGCTGCCACCGAGGTTGGCGGTGCCGCCGACGTTCAGGTAGTTCACCGGCGCAGTGCCCAGGTCGATGCTCAAGGTGCCGCTAGGCGCATTGGTGAAGTTACCGGTCACGTTCAGGTTGCCGGCCGCGCCGGGCAGCACGTTGCCGTAGTTGGTCAGCGCGGCGACCGTGCCGTTGCCGGTCAGGGCTGCGCCATTACCTACCGTCACCTGTGCCGCCAGGGTACTGCCTGGGTGCGCGGCATCGCCTACCTGGAGCACGCCCTGGTTGACGTTGAAGGCGCCGCTGAAAGCCTGGTTGCCGGTCAGCAACAAGGTGCCTGCGCCCGTTTTGTAGGTGGTGCCGGTGCCAGTGAGGCTGCCGTTGAAGGTGCCATTGGCGTCCTGCTGGAACACCAGGCTGGCGTTATTGAGGATGCCGCCCTGCAAGCTGGTGGTATTACCCACCAGGGTACCGCCAGTGACCGTGGTGCCACCGCTGTAGGTGTTGGCGCCGCTGAGAATCAAGGTACCGGCGTCGACCTTCTGGATACCGCCGCTGCCGACCATTGCGGCGCTGATCAACGTGGTGGCACCCGCATTGACCCGTACCGGGGCCAGGGTGCCACCGACGCCGTTCACTGGGGTGAGGCTGCCACCGTCGCCAGCCACCACCTGGTAGCCGTTGCTCAGGAACTGCATGCCGGTGAACGACTGGTTGCCGACCACGGTGACAGTGCCGGCCTGGCCGCCGAATACCGCGAACTGGTCGCCCCAGCCTTCGCCGGTGGTGCCAGTGGAGTTGGTCCAGTTGGTGCCTGGGCCCCACACACCACTGCCGCCGCCGATGGTGCCGTCGGGGTTGGTCTTGCCGCCGTTCCAGAACTGCAACTGGGTGCCGCCGTTCTGCACGATCAGGTTGACCTGGTTGGCGATGGACGTTTGCAGGCTGAGGTCGCCCAGGGCCACGCTGCCCGGAATGGCGCCGAACACCAGGCCGTTGTCGGTGAGGGTGCCGCCGTAGCTGAACAGCTGGTAAACGCCCATGCCGAAGCCACCGATGTCGGTGATGTTCAAGGTGCCGTCGAGCACCAGGTTGCCATTGACCTGCACCACCGAGGTGGTGGCCAGCGGGGCGCCGAGACTGAAGTCCAGCGCGCTGCCCGAAGCCAGGCTGAGGCTGCCGACGCTCAGCGGCGTGGCGCTTTGGGTCGCAGCGAGCGTAGCGCCGTTCTGCACCTGCACCGCGCCGGAGATCACCCCAGTGCCACCCAGGCTGGCACCGGTGCCGACCACCACGTTGGCGCTGTCCAGGCGCCCATTCACCAACAGGCTGCCGGCGTTCACCGAGGTATTGCCGGTCAGGCCGTTGTTGCCGCTCAGCACCAGTTGGCCAGCGCCGTCCTTGGCCAGGGTGCCCGTGCCGGTGAGACTGCCAGCGTAGGTGCCGTTGACGCTTTGGTTGAAGGCCAGCGCCGCGTTGTTGAGGATGTTGCCTTGCAGGCTGGTGGTGCTGCCCACCACGCTGCCGGCGTTGATCTGCGTGCCACCGGTGTAGCTGTTGGTGCCGCCCAGGACGAGCTGCCCGGCGCCGTTCTTGACCAGGCTGCCGGCACCACTGAGGTTGCCGTTGAGGGTCAGCGCATTGCTGCCGCCGATGGCCAGCGCGCCGCCCATTGCCACGTTGTTGGCCAGGGTGATGGCAGTGTTGCTGTCCAGGGTGGTACCGGCCGCCGTGGTGAGGGTGCCGCTGCCCAGGGCGCTGTTGTTGCCCAATACCAGGGTGCCACCGTTGAGCAGGGTGCCGCCGCTGTAGCCGTTGGCGGCGTTGAGCACCAAGGTGCCGGTATCGTGCTTGACCACGCTGCCGGTGCCGTTGAGGGCGATGTTCAGGGTGGCGGTAGCGCCGTTGTCGACCCGCAGGTTGGTAGTGCCGTTGGTGATCAGCTCACCCGCCGCACCGGCATTGAGCACATAGCCGTCGCTGATGAACTGCAAGCCGGTGATGCTCTGGCTGCCATTGACGGTGACCGTGCCTGGCGTGCCCTGGAACACGGCGAAGGTGTCGTTCCAGGTGGTGTTGAGCACGCCGTTGGCGTCGGTCCAGTTGGTGTCGGTGGCATCCCAGGTGCCGGTGCCGCCGTCGATCACGCCGTTGGCCACACTTTGGCTGCCGTCCCAGAACAGCACGTTGCTGGCGCCGCCCACCACTAGGTTGACCTGGTTGGCGATGGCGGTCTGCAAGGTGAGGTCGCTGCTCGGGACCGGCGTGCTACCGAAGGCCATGCCATTGTTGGTGAGCGAGCCGCCGTAGGCGAACAGGCGATAGACCCCGGCGCCGAAGCCACCGATGTCGGTGACGTTCAGGGTGCCATCGAGGGTCAGGTTGCCGCCCACGTTCACCAGCGGCGTGGTGCCACCGGATGGCGCGCCCAAGGCTGCGTTGAAGTTGGAGGTGTTGCCCATGACCAGGCTGCCGACACTCATGGTGCTGCCACTGCTGGCCGCCAGGGTGCCGCCGTTGGCCACCGTGACCGCGCCGCCGAGGTTGCCGCTACCGGCCAGGGTGGCGCCGCTGGCCACGTTCACACTGTTGCTGGCCAGGCTGCCGCCGACCCACAGGGTGCCGGCCTGCACGTTGGTGGTACCGCTGTGGGTGTTGGCGCCATTGAGCCGCAGGTTGGCGACGCCGAGCTTGTTCAGGGTGCCGGTGCCGCTGAGCACACCGTCGAATACCCCGCCTTCGACAGCCAGGCTGTTGCCAGGGGCGATCTGGATGTCACCGCTACCGCCGATGGTGCCCAGTGAGGTATTGCCGTCCAGGTTCAGGGTGGCGCCACTGCTGACGTTCAGCGCGCTCTGGGTGCCCAGCGCAGTGGTGCCGATGGTGCTGAGGCTGCCGGACAGGATGTTGAGGATACCGCTGAAGGTGTTGTTGCCCGACAGGGTCAGGTCGGCTAGGCCGCTCTTGTTCAGCGTGCCGCCACCGCTGAGCACGCCGGCCAGGTGCAGGTCGTTGCTGCCGAGCACGTTGAGCACGCCGCTGACGTTGACGGCGTTGCCAATGGTCACCGCGGTGCTGGTGTCGAGGTTGGCGTTGCCGGTGACATCCAGGCCGCCACTGCCCAAGGCGGTGTCGTTGCCCAGCACCAAGGTGCCGGCCTGCAGCTCGGTGCCGCCGCTGTAGGTGTTGGCGCCGTTCAGGGCCAAGCGCGCGGCGCCACTTTTGACCAGGCGGCCAGCTCCAGCAACAGTGCCGTCCAGGGTCAGGTCGTTGCTGCCCAGCACATTGAGGGCACCCGCCAGATTGACGTTGTTGGCGAGAGTCACCGCCTGGCTGCTGTCCAGATTGGTGCCAGCAGCGGCATTCAGGCTGCCGCTCCCCAGAGCAGTGTTGGAGCCGACCACCAAGGTGCCGGCATTGAGCGCAGTATTGCCGGCGAAGGTGTTGTTACCCGCCAGCACCAGCCGGGCATTGCCGGCCTTGACCAGGCCACCGGCACCGCCGATGTCGCCGTTCAGTGCCAGGTCGTTGCTACCCGCGATGTTCAGCGCACCCGCCAGGGTGATGGCGTTGCCCAGGGCGACCGACTGGTTGCTGTCCAAGGTGGTGCCTGCGGCGGTAGCAAGGGCGCCAGTGCCCAGCGCAGTGTTGCTGCCCACGATCAGGGTGCCGCCACTGAGAGTGGTGCCACCGCTGTAGCTGTTGTTGCCATTGAGCACCAGGGTGCCAGTGTCGAGCTTGTTCAGCTTGCCGGTGCCGGCCAAGCCGACATCCAAGGTGGCGGTGGAACCGGGGTCGACCCGCACGCTGGTGTCGCCACCACTGCCGTTGACCAGGTTCAGCACACCACCGGTACCGGCCAGCAGGCGGTAGCCATCGCTGACAAATTGCAGGCCGTTGACGGTCTGGCTGCCTTCGACGGTGACATTGCCCGCCGTGCCCTGGAACACCGCGAAGGTGCTGCCCCAGGTGCTGTTGGTGGTGCCGTTGAGGTCGGTCCAGTTAGTGTTGCCGGCGTTCCACACGCCGGTGCCGCCATCCACTTGGCCGTTGCCGGTGGTCTGGCTGCCGTCCCAGAACTGGATGCCCTGGCCACTGGCGTTGACCAGCAGGTTGACCTGGTTGGCCAGTGCGGTTTGCAGGCTGACGTCGCCCAGGCCCACGCCCAGCGGCAGGGTACCGAAGTCCAGGCCGTTGTCGGTCAGTAGCCCTGCGTAGTCGAACAGGCGATACACGCCATTGCCGAAGCCGCCGATATTGCTGACGTTGAGGGTACCGTCGAGGGTCAGGTTGCCGCCGACGTTGAACAGCGCGGTGCCGCCGCTGGCGGGTGAGCCCAAGCCGACATCGATCACCGAGCCGCTGTTGAGCACCAGCGAGCCGAGGCCCAAGGTGCTGCCGCTCTGCCCGGCCAGATGGCCGCCGTTGGCGATGATCACCGTCGCGTTGGCTGTGCCGCTGCCGGTCAGGGTGGCGCCGTTGGCGACGGTGAGCAGGTTGCTGCCGAGCACGCCATTGACCGCCAGGGTGCCGCCGTTGACCAGGGTGTCGCCAGCCAGGTTGCTGGTGCCGCTGAGGGTCAGGGTACCGGTGCCCGCCTTGGTCAGGTTGCCCAGGCCATTCAGGGCGCCGGCGAAGGTGCTGCTGGTATTGTTGCCGCCCAGGCTGAGGGTGCTGCCGATGCCGATGTCTACCGCGCCACTGCCGGTGACGGCGCCCAGGCTGGCGTCGCCATTGAGGTTGAGTGCGCCGCTGGCGCCGAGGTTGACGGTGCCGACGTTGGCCAGTACACCGCTGCCCAGGGTGGTGAGGGAGCCGGCCTGAATGTCGATGTCGCCGGTGAAGGTCTTGACGCCGACCAGGGTCAGGTCGTCGACGCCGGCCTTGATCAGGTTGCCGGTGCCGCCCAGGTCGCCGCTGAGGATCAGCGCATTGTTCACATCGAAGGTGAGGTTGGCGCCGTTGCTCAGGTTGATGGTGTTGCCCAGGGCCATGGGCGCGCTGTTGGCCACCGTGGCGTCGGCAGTCACCGACAGCGTGCCGGTACCTAGCGCGCCGCTGCTGCCGAGGGTGAGGGTGCCGGCGTTGAGCTGGGTGCCGCCCTGGTAGCCGTTGTTGCCATTGAGGGTCAGGTTGCCGCTGCCATCCTTGACCAGCCCGCCGGTGCCGTTGATCACGCCGTTGAGGGTGAGGTCGTTGCCGCCGTCGACGGTCAGCCCGGCATTGAGGGTGACGTTGTTGGCCAAGGTGATGGCTGCGGCGCTGCTGCTCAAGGTCGATGCGCCAGCCACCGTGAGCGCGCCCTGCCCCAGGGCCGCGTCGTTGCCGACCAGCACGCGGCCGGCGTTCAGGGTGGTGCCGCCGAGGTAGTTGTTGGCGCCGTTCAGGGTCAGGGTACTGGCGCCGGACTTGTTCAGGCCGCCCACGCCATCGATCACGCCATTGAGGGTGAGGTCGGCGCTGCCGGGCAGGTTCAGTACGCCCCCGAGGTGGATGGCATTGGCCAGGGTGGCGGCGACGCTGGCGTCGAGGGAGGTGTTGTTTGCGGCAGTGAGGTCGCCCGTGCCAAGCGCGTTGTTGCTGCCGACGATCAAGCTGCCCGCGTTGAGGGTGGTGCCACCGCTGTAGGTGTTGCTGCCATTGAGGGTGAGGCTGGCCGTGCCGTTCTTCACCAGGCCATTGTTGCCGGAGACCACGCCATTGAGGGTCAGCGCCTGGCTGCCCGCGAAGGTGAGGTTACCGCCGTTCAGGGCGATGGCATTGGCCAGCGCCAGGGCCTGGCTGGTGTCGAGGCCAGCGGCGCCGTCGACGGTCAGCGCACCGCTGCCCAAGGCGTTGGCATTGCCCAGCAGCAAGCTGCCGGCCTGTATAGAAGTGCCGCCACCGTAGGTGTTGTTGCCATTGAGCACCAGCTGGCCGCTGCCGGCCTTGGTCAGGCTGCCCGCGCCGCTGATCACACCACCCAGCGTGAGTGCCTGGGCATTGCCGATGCTCAGGGTGGTGCCGGTGCCCAGGTCGATGGCATTGCCGACCTGCAGCACGCCGCTGCTGAGCAGAGCGCTGTTGCCAGTCACCAGCAGGCTGCCGGTACCCAACGCCGTGTTGTTGCCCAGGGTGAGCGAGCCCGCACCCAGGGTGGTGTTGCCCTGGAAGGTGTTGGCACCCGCCAGGGTCAGGTTGCCGCTGCCGTTCTTGACCAGGCCACCGGTGCCGCTGACCACGCCGTTCAGCGCAAGGTCATTGTTGCCGGTCAGGGTCAGGGTGTCGTTGAGTACGACCTGGTTGGCCAGGGTCAAAGCGCTGGTACTGGCCAGGTTGGCGGCACCACCGACGGTCAGGGAGCCAAGGCCCAGAGCCTGGTTGTTGCCCAGGGTCAGGGTACCGGCATTGAGGGTCACGCCACCGAGCATGCCGTTGGCGCCGCCCAGGGTGAGGTTGCCCGCGCCGTTCTTGGTGAGGCCACCGGCGCCATTGATCAGTCCTGCCAGGTTCAAGTCGTTGCTGCCGGCGATGGTGAGGTTGCCGGCCAGGTTGACCGAGTTGCCGACCGTGACCGCCGTGCTGCTGTCGAGCGTGGTACCAGCGGCAACGTTCAACGCACCGAGGCCCAGGGCATTGTTGCTGCCCAACACCAGGGTACCGGCGTTGAGGTTGGTGTTGCCCAGGTAGCCGTTGAGGCCACTCAGGGTCAGGGTGCCGCTGCCGGTCTTGGTCAGGCCGCCGACGCCATTGATGTTGCCTGCCAGGGCGAGGTTCTGTGCACCGGCGATGGTCAGGTTGCCGGCCAGGTTGAGGGCATTGCCCAAGGTCACGCCAGTATTGCTGCTCAGCGTGGTACCGCCTGCGGCGTTGAGCGCACCGGTGCCCAGTGCGGTGTTGCTGCCGACTACCAGGGTGCCGCCATTGAGGCTGGTGACGCCTTGGTAGGTGTTGCTGCCATTGAGGGTAAGCACACCAGTGCCGGTCTTGATCAGGCCACCGGTCCCACTGACCGCACCGTTGAGGGTGAGGTTGCCGGTACCCGGCACGGTGAGGTTGGCGTTCAGGGCGACGGTGTTGGCCAGCGCGACGGTGCCCGAGGCGGCAAGGCTGGAGGCGCCGCCGACCGTCAGCCCGCCGCTGCCCAGAGCCTGGTTGTTGCCCACGGTAAGGGTGCCGGCATTGAGGGTGGTGCCGCCGCTGTAGGTGTTGGCGTTGCTCAGCGTCAGGTTGCCCGCGCCATTCTTCACCAGGCTGCCCACACCCGAAACGACGCCACTCAAGCCCAGGTTGGCGCTGCCGCCAATGGTGAGGTCCCCGCCCAGGGCGAAGGCGTTGCCAAGGGTGACGGCAGTGTTGCTGTCCAGGGTGGTGCCCGCTGCGGCGCTTACGGCGCCGGTGCCCAGGGCGGTGTCGTTGCCGACCACGATGCTGCCGCCATTGAGCAGCGTGCCACCGCTGTAGGTGTTGGCGCCGTTGAGCACCAAGGTGCCGGTGTCGAGCTTGGCCAGTTGGCCGGTGCCCGACAGCCCGACATTGAGGGTGGCGGTGACGCCAGGGTCGACACGCACGGCGAAGGCGCCGTTGGAACCGTTGACCAGGTTCAGGCCACCGGCGCCGATCAGCCGGTAGCCGTTGGTGACGAATTGCAGGCCGGTGGCAGTCTGCGTGCCCACCACGGTGATGTCGCCCGCCGTGCCCTGGAAGATCGCGAAGTCGCTGCCCCAGGCGCTGTTGAGCGTGCCGTTGACGTTGGTCCAGTTGGTCGTGGCGCCGCCCCAGGTGCCTGCGCCGCCATCGACGGTGCCGTTCGGTACGGTCTGGCCACCGTCCCAGAACTGCACGCCAGCGGCTGCGCCGCCGACCAGCAGGTTGACCTGCGAGCCGATCGAGGTCTGCAATTGCAGGTCGCCCGGCAACACGCTGCCAGGCAGGCTGCCGAACAGCACGCCGTTGTCCACCAGCGCGCCGGTGTAGTCGAACAGCCGGTAGATACCGACGCCGAAGCCGCCGATGTCGGAGACGTTGAGGGTGCCGTCCAGGGTCAGGTTGCCGTTGACGTTGACCAGCGCGGTGCCGCCGGTGGCTGGTGCGCCGAGACCGAAGTCCAGTACCGAGCCGCTGTGCAGGGTCAGGGCGCCGGTATTGAGGGTGGCGCCGCTGTTGGCCAGCAGGTGCGCACCGTTGGCGATGTCGACGCTACCCAGCAGGTTGCCGGTGCCACCCAGGCTGGCACCGCTGTTGACCTGCACGTTGGCGCTGGTCAGGGTGCCGCTGACGTTGAGCAGGCCAGCGTTGACCGTGGCGTTGCCCGCCAGCACGTTCACCCCGGACAGTTCCAGGCTGCCGGTGCCGTTCTTGATCAAACCCCCGGTGCCGGCCAGTGCGCCGCTGAACACGCTGTTCTGGTTGTTGCCGCCGACGGTGAGGTTGCCGCCACCTGCGACGTTCACCGCACCGGCCCCGCTCAGCCCACCGACAGTTGCGCCGGCGCCCAGGTTCAAGCTGGCGCCTGCGCCGACGTTCAGCGACGAGGCGTTGCCCAAGGCGCCGCTGCCAATGGTGCTCAGGCTGCCGCCCAGCAGGTCGATGGCGCCGGTGAAGGTGTTGTTGCCGCTCAGGGTGAGGTCGGCCAGGCCATTCTTGATCAGGCCGCCGGTGCCACTGATGACACCGCCGAGGGTCAGGTCGTTGCTGCCGCCGATGCTCAGGTTGGCGCCCAGGTTGATGTTGTTACCCAGGCTGAGCACGGCGCTGTTGTCCAGGCTAGCGGCACCCGCCACGGTCAGCGCACCACTGCCCAGCGCGCTGCCGTTGCCGAGCACCAGGCCACCGGCATTGAGGGTGGTGCCGCCAGTGAAGGTGTTGACGCCATCCAGGGTCAGCGTGGCGTTGCCGTTCTTGATCAGTTGCCCTGCCCCGCTGATGACGCCGCCAAGGGCCAGGGCGTTGCTGCCGGCCAGGGTCAGGTTGGCATCCAGGGCGATGTTGTTGCCCAGGGCCAGCGCTGCGCTGTTGTCCAGGTTGGCGGCCCCAGCGACGGTGAGGGTACCGGTACCCAGGGCACTGCCGTTGCCGACGACCACAGTGCCGCTGTTGAGCAACGTGCCACCGGCGTAGGTGTTCAGGCCATTGAGGGTAAGCGTGGTGGTGCCGTTCTTGATCAAGCGACCGGTGCCGTCGATCAGCCCACCGAGCACGAGGTTGTTGCTGCCGCCGAGGGTGAGGTCGGCATCCAGGGTGATGGCGTTGCCGACGCTGAGCGCTGCGCTGTTGTCCAGGCTAGCGGCACCTGCCACGGTCAGCTTGCCGACGCCCAGCGCGGCGTTGCTGCCGAGTACCAGGCCACCGGCGTTGAGGGTGGTGCCGCCGAGGTAGGTGTTGGTGCCGGAGAGGGTGAGCGTGGCACTGCCGTTCTTCACCAGGCTGCCTGCACCGCTGACCAGCCCGCCCAGACCGAGGTTCGCGCTGCCGTCGATGGTCAGTGCGCCGGCCAGGTTCACCGCGTTGGCGAGCGTGACAGCGGTGCTGGCGTCCAGCCGGGTACCGGCAGCGGCGTTCAGCGCGCCGGTGCCCAGTGCGGTGTTGCTGCCGACCACAAGGCGCCCGGCATTGAGGTTGGTGACGCCGATGTAGGTGTTGGCGCCATTGAGGGTCAGGGTGGAGGTGCCGTTCTTGGTCAGGCCGCCGACGCCTGCGACCACGCCGCCCAGGGTGAGGTCGTTGCTGCCACTGAGGTTGAGGTTGCCCGCCAGGTTGATGGCATTGCCCACACTCAAGCCGGCGACAGAGGAATCCAGAGTGGTGTTGGCGGCGGCGTTCAGCGCGCCACTGCCCAGGGCGGTGGCACTGCCCAGCACCAGGGTGCCGGCGTTGAGCGCGGTGGTGCCGGTCTGGCTGTTGTTGCCCGACAGGGTCAGCACGCCCGCGCCATTCTTGATCAGCCCGCCGACGCCGCTGAGGTTGCCGCCCAGGGTGAGGTTGTTGGGGGTACTCAGGGTCAGGTTGGCGCCCAGGTTGACCGCGTTGTTCAAGGTCATGGCGGCGCTGTTGACCAGGGTGGCCGGGCCACCGACGGTCAGCGCCCCGGTGCCCAGGGCCGCAGCGCTGGCCAGGGTCAGGGCACCGGCATTGAGGGTCAGGCCGCCGCTGAAGGTGTTGGTGCCGGTCAGGGTGAGGTTGCTGCTGCCGTTCTTGATCAGTGCCCCAGTGCCGCTGATGACGCCGCCAAGGGTGGTGGCGCTGGTCCCCACCAAGGTCAGGGTGTTGCCTGCCAGGTTGATGGCATTGCCCAGGTTGACCGCCACGCCCGCATCCAGGCTGGCATTGCCGCCCAGGCTCAGGGCGCCGGTGCCCAGGGCGTTGTTGTTGCCCACGGTCAGCACGCCGGCATTGAGGGTGGTGCCGCCGCTGAAGGTATTGGCGCCGTTCAGGGTCAGGTTCGTAGCGCCATTTTTCACCAGTCCACCGGTACCGCTGATCACTCCACCCAGGGTAGTGGCGCTGGTACCCAGCAGGTTCAGGGTATTGGCACCCAGGTTGATGGCATTGCCGAGGTTGACCGCCGTGCTGGCGTCCAGGCTGGCATTGCCGCCCAGGGTCAGTGCGCCGACGCCCAGGGCGTTGTTGTTGCCCACGGTCAGCTTGCCAGCGTTGAGGGTCAGGCCGCCGCTGAAGGTGTTGTTGCCGTTGAGGCTGAGGTCGGCGGCGCCGTTCTTCACCAGCGCGCCGGTGCCGCCGATCACGCCGCCCAGGGTCGTGGCGCTGGTGCCGACCAGGTTGAGGGTGTTGGCGCCCAGGTTGATGGCGTTGCCCAGGTTGACCGCCGTGCTGGCGTCGAGGCTGATATTGCCGCCGAGGGTCAGGGCGCCGGTGCCCAGGGCATTGCTGTTGCCCAAGGTGAGCAGGCCTGCGTTGACCGTGGTGCCGCCGCTGAAGGTGTTGTTGCCGTTGATGGTGAGGCTGGCGGCGCCGTTCTTGACCAGGCTTCCGGTGCCGGACACCACGCCGTTCAGGGTAGTGGCCACGGCCCCAGGCAGGGTCAGGACGCTGCTGCCCAGGTTGATGGCGTTGTCGAGGATGATGTCGCTGGCGGCATCCAGGGTGCCGTTGCCGGTCAAGGTCAGGGCGCCGGTGCCCATGGCCGCGCTGTTACCCAGGGTCAGCGTGCCGGCGCTGAGGGTGGTGCCGCCGCTGTAGGTGTTGGCGCCGTTCAGTCGCAGGTTGCCGCTGCCGCTCTTGACCAGCCCACCGGTGCCGCTGACCACGCCGCCCAGGGTCAGGGCGTTGCTGCCCGGCAGGGTGAGGTTGCCGCCGGTGAGCTGCACGGCGTTGTTCAGCGACAGCGGCACGCTGCCTTGCAGGCTGCTGTTGCCAGCGACGGTCAAGGCCCCGTTCAGGGCGCCGGCGCTGGTGAGGTTCAGGCCGCCAGCGGCCAGGGTGGTGCCGCCGGTGTAGGTGTTGGTGCCGCCGAGGGTCAGCAGGCCGGTACCGGTCTTGAGCAAACCGCCCGCGCCGCTGAGCACGCCATTGAGGGCTAGGTCGCTGGCACCGCCAACGGTCAGGCCAGCGTTGAGGGTCATGGCATTGGCCAGGCTCAGGCCGGCGATGGTGCCCTGCAAGAGGCCGCCGTTGACGGTAATGCCGCCACTGCCGAAGGCCGATGAGTTGTCGAAATTGAGTATGCCGCCGTTGATGGTGGTTTGGGTGGTGCCGCTGAGCACCGCGCCGACCAGGTTCCAGGTGCCGCTGTCGACGATCAGGCGGCTGAAGTTGATGTAGTTGGTGGCATTGATGGTGCCGCTGCCGCTCGTGCCGCTGCCGCCGCCGATGGCGTTCTGCAAGGCCAGGGTGTTGGTGCCGCCGGCACCGCCGTCGATCTTCCCAGCTGCCGCATAGGCCAGGCCAGGGTTGCTGGTAACCAGCAAGGCGACACCTACACCGAGCCCGGCACCGACACTGGAACCGGTGATGGCGTTGAAGCGGTTGGTGGAGTTGGCACCCATCGAAAGGCTGCCGGTGATGGTACCGGCGTTGGTGAAGGTGTTGCCGGCCGCAGAGGCCTGGAACGCTGTCCGGCCAAGGATGGTGCCGGTGTTGGTGAAATTCACCGTACCTCCGCCGGTCACTGCGATGACCGGGGTGTCCTCGCTGAGCAGCGTAAGGCTGGCCAGCGGATTGGAACCGATGATGCCGGCGTTGCTGATGGTGGTGGTACCACTGGCACCGTTGCGTACGTCCAGCGCCATACCCGTGAGGTTAAGCAGGTTGGCGCCGAGCAAGGCGCCAGTCCCCCTGATCACACCGGTAGCGGTGTTGTTGATGTTGAGCGTGCTGCCGGTACCGGTATTGCCGATCAACACCGCACTGGACTGGATGCTCAACGCCCCCAGCAACGTGGGGTCGATGGTGCCGGAGTTGTTCAACGTGTTGTTGTTGCCGGCCAGCGACAGCGACGTACCACCCACGCCCAGCAGGGTGCCCAAGGTAGCGCCGGGGTTCACGTTCACCGTAAGCCCGCTGCCACCGTTGGTATAGCTCGGAGCCAGCGGGTTGGCGGCACCGTTACAGGTGACGATGCTGCCTGCTGCGGAGCAGACCGCGAACGCTTGCTGCGCGGGTAGGCTGAGCATCAATCCGCCAATGGCCAGGCTCACGGCCAGTGACAAATGCGAAAGGCGGGTTGGCGAAACGGGGGCGACACGTCTGTCCACGAAGAGCTCCTTACGTGGATCAGGCGGTTCGTTCCTTGACGACGTGCGACTCCAGGAAACCAAAACACGCATCGAGCCGAACTGCCTGACCTTGGCGACTACAGATTTTCCATTGATGAAATGTGTAGTCGCTCGACGCCAGGCAGCACGTCGGCTCGCGGGTCAAATGGTGCTAATACTTTTGCTATGAGGCCCGTATTTCGGGGGCTGTAGGCGAGGTCAAGTTGGATCCAACCGACGAGCGGTCATGGCACTATGCCTTATCACAAAACGCTGGAACGCTTCAGCGGTTTATACGACGCCGCCATCGCCCTGGGGCCACAGCGATGGGTTGGCTTGCAAGGGTGGCAGGCCATGGGCGGCCCTGGCATCGTCGCAACTGGAATTGTGCACACCGTTTTCCCAGGAAGCATCGAACTCCCGGCAAGGCGTAGAACGATTCTCGTAGATGGTGCACCCCACCCGCTTGCCAATCTCGCCGTCCAGGCTGATGCAACGGCAGGGCTTGGCATCAGTGCCGATCATCGCCACGCGGGTCGGGTTGATCTGCACCACCAAGTCGTCGGGCACTGTCCCCCCGGAGGACTGGCACTCACCCCAGAAGAAGGACACACGGAAGTAGCCGCAGCAGGCGCCGCAGGTAAGGCAAGGGTTCTGTTCGGACATGAGCGCACGGTGGGGAAAGTTGTTGTTATCGGGGCGGGGCCCGCGGCGCCATTTGTAATCGAAGCCAGGGTGGCTGAGAAGAGGGGACATGCAAAAAAAGATGGCCGCTGATCGGCGGCCATCCGGGTGCTGCGCAGTTACTTGCTGGTGAGCCCGTCGGCCCGGAACATCTGCCGAATACCGCGGATCGCCTGGCGAATGCGGTCCTGGTTCTCGATCAGGGCGAAGCGCACGTGGTCGTCGCCGTAGTCACCGAAACCGATGCCCGGCGACACGCACACCTTGGCCTCGGCCAGCAGCTTCTTGGAGAACTCCAGCGAGCCCAGGTGGGCATAAGCCGGCGGAATCTTCGCCCAGATGTACATCGACGCCTTGGGGTTCTCGACCATCCAGCCCAGCTCGTGCAGGCCCTTGACCAGCAGGTTGCGGCGCTGGCGATATTGCTCGGCGATATCACGCACGCACTGCTGGTCGCCTTCCAGCGCGGCAATGGCCGCCACCTGCAGAGGGGTGAAGGTGCCGTAGTCGTGGTAGCTCTTGATGCGCGCCAGGGCATTGACCAGCTGCGGGTTGCCGACCATGAAGCCGATGCGCCAGCCGGCCATGTTGTAGCTCTTGGACAGGGTGAAGAACTCCACCGCGATGTCCTTGGCACCCTGCACCTGCATGATCGAAGGCGCCTTCCAGCCGTCGTAGACGATGTCGGCATAGGCCAGGTCATGCACCACCAGCACGTCGTAGCGCTTGGCCAGGGCCACCACGCGCTCGAAGAAGTCCAGCTCGACGCATTGGGCGGTGGGGTTGGAGGGGAAGCCGAGGATCATCATCTTCGGCTTGGGAATCGACTCGCGAATCGCCCGCTCCAGCTCGTTGAAGAAATCCACGCCCGGCACCAGCGGCACGGAGCGCACCTGGGCGCCGGCAATCACCGCACCGTAGATATGAATGGGGTAGCTGGGGTTGGGCACCAGCACCGTGTCGCCCTGGTCGAGGGTGGCGAGCATCAGGTGCGCCAGGCCCTCTTTCGAGCCGATGGTGACGATGGCTTCGCTTTCCGGGTCGATCTCCACCTCGTAGCGCTCCTGGTACCAGCGCGAAATGGCACGACGCAGGCGTGGGATGCCCCGGGAGGTGGAATAGCCGTGGGTGTCTTCGCGCTGGGCGACTTGTACCAGCTTCTCGACGATGTGCGGTGGCGTGGCCCCGTCGGGGTTGCCCATGCTCAGGTCGATGATGTCCTCGCCGCGACGGCGGGCAGCCATCTTGAGTTCGGCAGTGATGTTGAAGACGTAGGGGGGGAGACGATCGATGCGCGCAAAGCGGCGCGGCGAACCTTGGTCGGCCATGCTTTCCTCGAGAGACGTAAGCGCCCGGAACCGTCCGAGCGACGTTGGCCACTGCGGTGGCCGAGGCAGAAGATAATCGCCCCGCAAGGGGGTTGTAAAGGGGCGGCCATACGGATCAAAGGCCGCCCTGCCCCGCTCAGCGCAGGCGCTTGTAGTTGTCCGCGTTCTGCGGCGACTGGGCGAGGCCATCGGCGGGCTCGAATGGGTCGCCTTGGACCTTGCGAAATTCCGAGTTTTTCATGCCATGGTGAACGAGGCGCTCCTCGTTGCCCTCGGTGATCGCAGTGTAAGACTGCTTGCGCATTGCTCGGTACTGGCCGTCTGCCGCGACCATGGCCTGATGGTACTTGGCGAGCGTTGCCTGATCGAGTTGCAAACGCTTGTTCAGGCGAGTGCCCCAGCGGGTCAGGCACACTTCGGCGAAGTGCCGTACCACCTGCCCCGGTTCGATCAACACCTTGCCGCCGCTCGCGCCATCGGTCGAAGCATTGCCAACCAGGGTCGCGTGACGTCCCGGTAACGGGAAGATACTGATACGCGACTTGTAGGGCATGACCGGGATGACACAGGCAAAACCCTTGGAACGCTCGTCGCGGGCATAGCAGCCCACGTACTCCTTGACGTTGGCCGCCAACTGCACGCGCTCATGCTGCACATTGCCCACCCCCGGCACGGGGTCGATGGCGAAGATATTGACCTTCACCTGCGCCAGTTCCGGGTCTGCGGCCATGGCGTTGGCCAGCATATGACAACTGATGCCGCCGCGGCTCCAGCCCACCAGGTTGACGGTGGCAGGGACCAACGGCTTGCGCATCTGGGTGATCAGTTGCTGCTGAAGTGCCTGTGGGGTCACTAGGCGGTTCCCGAAGTCGTAGGTACGCCAGAACCACGAGCCACTGGCGCTGGCATCCGGGATCGGGACGCCGGCACGCTTGAGCCTGTCGTACTCCTGCTCGGTAAGTTTCTTGCGCTGCCAGTTGAGCTTGCCCTTGATGACCTGCAGCGCATGCTGGACGTTCTGGTTCCAGCCACTGCCGAACAAGGTGCCAGTCACTTGGGAATGCTCGCCACCATCGACGAACAACACGTCGCTCTGCAGGTTGCCACTGCCCGGGCCATCGATCGCTATCCAGTCGACGAACTCTCGGCCGGCATCGTTGGCGGCCAGGTTCGAAACCAACTCGCCGTTCCAGAAATTGGGGTTCTGAGTATCGAAACTGTGGGAGCCGGTGCCGCAGAAGTAGACGGTGAATGCGCTCATGGGTGAGCCTCCTAAGTGTGGGAGGAGCACCTTAGGTCGGCTACAACGGCGCAGACAGTTGGAAGGGTTGCGACGGGGCAGCGAGAAGACCCCAGGCATAAAAAACCCCGGCACCAGGGCCGGGGTTTGGTGTAACAGGCAGTGCTGTCAGCGTGCGTAGGTCATCAACACGTCGGCGGCGGTCTGGCTGTCCACCGACATCATCACGCTCAGGGCGGTGACGGTGAGGATGGAGAAGCCGAATACCTTGCGCGCCCACTTGCTGTCGTCCTCGGCCTTGTAGCCACCCCAGGCCATGTACAGCCAGTACAGGCCCATGGCAGCGGCGACGGCGAGGTAACCCAGGCCGGCATAACCGCCGAGGGTGAGCATCAAGGTGGCGAGCACGAAGGCCAGCACGTACAGCACGATCTGCTTCTTCGCCGCGAGGATACCGCGTGCCACCGGCAGTACCGGAATGTTGGCGGCGCTGTAGTCCTTGAAGCGGAAGATGGCGATGGCGAAGCTGTGCGGCATCTGCCACAGGCTGAACATCACCAGCAGGGTCACGGCGGCCATGTCGAAGCTGTTGCTCACTGCGCAGTAGCCGATCACCGGCGGCATGGCACCGGACAGGCTGCCAACCAAGGTGCCGTGCACCGACTTGCGCTTGAGCCACAGGCTGTAGAAGCCGACGTAGATGACGAACCCGACCAGCGCACAGAACGCCGCCAGCGGGTTGGCCTGGATGTACAGCATGCTGAAGCCGACCACCCCGAGCAGGGTGGCGTAGGCCAGCGCGAGCGGCAGTGGCATGCCGCCCTGGACCATGACGCGGTTCTTGGTACGTTCCATCTTCTGGTCGATGTCGCGGTCGATGCAGTTGTTGAACACGCAACCGGACGCGACGACCAGGGAAGTACCGACAACCACCGCCAGGAACAGGGCGAAATCCACATGCCCGCCCGAGGCGAGGAAGAAACCGCCTGCCACGGAAAGCACGTTACCGAAAATGATCCCCGGTTTGGTGATTTGGATAAAGTGCTTCACGGACATGCAGTCTTACCTCACTTGGCCATCATTTCGATGTGGATGCTGAACATGATCCACAGCGACAGGCCGACCAGCAGTGCAATAACCAGAACGGTGAACAGGAACGTCGACACGTTGGAACGCTGCTCTTTCGAGCGGTCCATGTGCAGGAAGTACACCAGGTGTACCACCACCTGGATGACGGCCATGGCCACCACGATCAGGACGGTCAGATTCTTCGGCAGGGTCGGGAACATCACCAGGCCGAATGGGATCGCGGTGAGGATGATCGACAGGACAAAGCCGATCATGTAGGACTTCACGCTGCCGTGATTACCTTCGTGGTGAGTAGTGTCGTGTGCGTTAGCCATTACAGGACTCCCAGCAGGTAGACGACGGTGAAGACGCAGATCCAGACCACGTCCAGGAAGTGCCAGAACAGGCTCAGGCAGCTCATGCGGGTTTTCGCAGTGGGCGTGATGCCTTTGGTCTGGATCTGGTACATCAGGATCGCCATCCAGATCAGGCCAGCGGTCACGTGCAGACCGTGGGTACCGACCAGCGCGAAGAACGCCGACAGGAACGCACTGCGCTGCGGGCCGTAGCCTTCAACGATCAGGTGATGGAATTCATAGATTTCCATCGCGATGAAGCCTGCACCGAACAGGAAGGTCACGGCCAACCAGCCCAGCACGCCAGCCTTGTTACCGGCGAACATCTTCAGCATGGCGAAGCCGAAGGTGATCGAGGACAGCAGCAGCAGCGCGGTTTCAACCAGCACGAAGTCGAGCTGGAAGATGTCGTGACCCGACGGGCCGCCGGCAAAACTGCCGGACAGCACCGCGTAGGTGGCGAAGAGCGACGCAAACAGGATGCAGTCGGTCATCAGGTAGAGCCAGAAGCCGAATACGGTCATCTCGCTCGTGTCGTGGTGGTGATCGTCGTGCCCATGGTCGTGACCATGTGCATCACCGTGCATTACTTGACTGGACATTGGTTACACCCGCTCAAACGATTCGACACGTGCGCCGCCAGCTGGCAGTGCACCGGCCTGGGCCAACGCCTTCAGACGCTCGCCTTCGATACGTGCCACTTCCTCGGCCGGAACCATGTAGCCCTGGTCGTCACGCGCAGCGTGGCGAACGAAGACAACGACGGTTGCAACCAGGCTTGCAGCCACCAGCCACCAGATGTGCCAGATGAAGGCGAAGCCGAACACGGTCAGGAACAGACCCATGAACAGACCGGTGGAAGTGTTGCTTGGCATGTGGATCGGTTGGTACTTGCCCGGCACCTTGTAGGCGACACCGGCTTCCTTGGCTTCGTGCCAAGCGTCCAGGCCGACCTTCTCAGGCATGTGGGCGAAGTTGTAGAACGGAGGTGGCGACGAAGTCGACCATTCCAGGGTACGGCCGCCCCATGGGTCGCCAGTGACGTCCAGGTTCTGCTTGCTGTCGCGGACCGACACGTACAGCTGGATCAGCTGGCAGGCGATACCGCCCAGGATCATCACGGCGCCGACCACGGCAACGTACAGGTAGGGTTCCCACAGCGGGTTGTCGGAGTGGTTCAGGCGACGGGTCATACCCATGAAGCCCAGGGCGTACAGCGGCATGAACGCCACGTAGAAGCCCGAGATCCACAGCCAGAAGGACGCCTTGCCCCACTTCTCGTTCAGGGTGAAGCCGAAGGCTTTCGGGAACCAGAACACGAAACCTGCGATGTAGCCGAATACTGCGCCGCCGATGATCACGTTGTGGAAGTGGGCGATCACGAACAGGCTGTTGTGCAGTACGAAGTCAGCACCTGGAACGGCCAGCAGAACGCCGGTCATGCCACCGATGGAGAAGGTGACCATGAAGCCCAGGGTCCAGAGCATCGGCGAGGTGAAGCGCACGCGGCCCTGGTACATGGTGAACAGCCAGTTGAACAACTTCACACCGGTCGGGATGGAGATCAGCATCGTCGCCAGGCCGAAGAAGGTGTTGACGCTGGCGCCGGCACCCATGGTGAAGAAGTGGTGCAGCCAAACCGCGAAGCCCAGTACGGCGATCGCACCCGATGCGTAGATCATCGCGTGGTGGCCGAACAGACGCTTGCTGGAGAAGGTCGAGGTGACTTCCGAGAACACGCCGAAGGCCGGCAGGATCAGGATGTAGACCTCAGGGTGACCCCATGCCCAGAACAGGTTGACGTACATCATCGGATTCCCACCAAGGTCGTTGGTGAAGATGTGGAAATCCATGTAACGGTCAAGGGTCAGCAGGGCGAGTGCGGCAGTCAGGATCGGGAACGAAGCGACGATCAGCACGTTGGCCCAGGTGCAGGTCCAGGTGAAGATCGGCATGTCCATCAGCTTCATGCCAGGTGCGCGCATCTTGGCCACGGTGACCAGGAAGTTCACGCCGGTCAGTGTCGTACCCAAGCCTGAGAGCTGTAGCGCCCAGATGTAGTAGTCCACACCCACGCCCGGGCTGTACTCGATACCCGAAAGCGGCGGGTAGGCAACCCAGCCAGTCTTGGCGAATTCACCAACGCCCAGCGAGATGTTGACCAGCAGCACGCCTGCCAGCAGCAGGTAGAAGCTCAGGGAGTTCAGGAACGGGAAGGCAACGTCACGTGCACCGATCTGCAGAGGCAGGGCCAGGTTCATCAGGCCGGTGAAGAACGGCATCGCCATGAAGATGATCATGATCACACCGTGGGCGGTGAAGATCTGGTCATAGTGTTCAGGCGGCAGGTAGCCTTCGGAGCCGGAAGTGGCCATCGCCAGCTGGGTACGCATCATGATGGCGTCGGCGAAGCCGCGCAGCAGCATGACCATCGCGACGATGATGTACATCACCCCGATCTTCTTGTGGTCGACCGTGGTCAACCACTCGGTCCACAAGTAGGTCCACTTGCGGAAATAGGTGATTGCACCGACCAAGGCAATACCACCGACCGCAATCAAGGCAAGTGTCACCAAGACTATCGGGTCGTGAGGTATCGCCTCCAGGGATAATTTACCGAACATCTCTTACTCCTCTGCACCGGCAGCTGGTTGCATACTCGAATCCACACCCTTGGTAGTGGCCAGCTCTTTGCTGCCTGCTTCTTCGTGGTTCGGACGACCGCGGTTCATGCCTTCGTACTTGTCGACGATGCGCTGGAACTGGTCGGCCAATGCCTCGCTGTACAGCGCGACTGGGTTGTTTTCGCTTGGTTTGGCCAAGGCGGCATATTCAGCCTCGTCCAGCTTCTTCGGCGACTGCTTGACTTCGGCGACCCATGCTTCGAAGTCGGCCTGGGAAGTGGCGGTAGCCTTGAATTTCATACCGGTGAAGCCCGCACCGCTGTAGTTCGCCGAGATACCGTCGAACTCGCCGTTCTCGTTGGCGATCAGGTGCAGCTTGGTGGTCATGCCGGCCATCGCGTAGATCTGGCCGCCCAGTGCAGGGATGAAGAAGGAGTTCATCACAGCGTCCGAGGTGACACGGAAGTTGACCGGAGTGTTGGCCGGGAAGACGATCTTGTTGACCGTGGCGATGCCTTGTTCCGGGTAGATGAACAGCCATTTCCAGTCCAGCGCGACCACGTCGATCTGCACCGGCTTCACATCGGAATCCAGTGGACGGTACGGGTCCAGCTTGTGGGTGGAGTGGTAGGTGACGTAACCCAGGGCGATGATGATCAGGATCGGGATGATCCACACCGCGGCCTCGATCTTGGTCGAGTGCGACCAGTCGGGGGTGTAGGTGGCGGCCTTGTTGGAAGCACGGTACTTCCAGGCGAACACCAGGGTCATGATGATGACAGGCACGACGACCAGCAGCATGAGGCCGGTAGCGATCAGGATCAGCTCCTTCTGCTCGACACCCACCTGGCCCTTCGGATCGAGCAGGGTCCATTCACACCCGCTGAGTAAAAGCATGCCTAAAAAGGGCAATATGCCAAACAGTCTGGGGTAACGCTTTTTACTCATCTCACGACCTCTAGATCAGCTTGCTTCAATGCAATTTGTGTTTTGGTCGCCAACACTTCGTCCTGCCAAGCGTCAGCATTTCGGGCTCGAATTCGCTCCTGCCTGGGGTCCGACTGCAGGACCTGGCGTCAAGCGGGTTTTAATGGTGCTTAGATTTCTTAGGCTAACGGCCTGTACTTCAGACCAAGTCCATTTGGTGCGGAAAACGCGGAGGGATGTCCGCCCGGATCACCGCCGGGCGGAACTTGACGAAGTCAGCAAAAGGAGCGCTGGGGCTTCCTTCAATCCTGCGACTCGCAAGCGGTGCCGAACGGAAATTGGGGGCGATTGTAGATAGGTCGCCCCCCCTTGACTATGACTTATTGAGCAACAGTCTTTTACAGAATTCGCAACAATGCTGCTCGAAAAATCAACTTCGCGACAGTTTGTCGCACCCCTCCAAACAGGCTTGAAAGCCACGTAATAAAGGGGTTTGTCTTTGATCAAGGTGAGCCTTGGGGGAACATTTCCCAGGTTTCACGCCGTGCAACAGACTTGCGCGAAATCGGTACTTTTGTCTAAGCCCGGCGCCGGTTCCGGTAGATGCCCAGCGGCACCAGGATGGCGGTTAGGACAAAGGCCACCAGCGCCCACTGCGCCAGGGACAGGCCGAGGATCGGCGGGTACGGCGTGGAGCAGAAACCATCGACCTGGAACGCCAATGGCCAGACCCGTGCCAGGGGCAGGTCGTCGACAATCGGTTGCAAGGTGTCGATGCCGCAGCTGATCGCCGGGTTGGCGAGTATATACACATGGTTGCCCGCCGCAACGATTCCACCGATCGCGCTGAGCACCACCAGGGCTTCGAAGAACGTCAGGCTGCGCCGCCCCGGCATGGCAGCGGCAATGAAAGCGAACAACGCGATCAGCAGCAGGGCATAGCGCTGCAGGATGCACAACGGGCAAGGCGCCTCGCCCAGTACCACCTGCATGTACAGCGCGCCACCGATCAGGGAGAGGCAGATCACCCCCAGCAGCACCAGAAAGCGCCGTTCCCGATTCAGGCGCAAGGTTTGTTCGTTCATTGCCGGTTCCTTCGATGGATAGTGGCAGCGCGTGCCGCCCGAAAGGGCGCCAGTCTACACGCCGACGAGGCCATTGGATGCGTCGAGGAAGCGGCGTAACAGCGCTGTGGCTATCCGTGGTGATCTAGGACCGGCCGGAACGACGTCGGTTCAACGTCGCCCGCAAAAAAGCGGTAGCCCGGATGCCGGACAGGGCCAGGCCCCTCGACACCTGGGAGTGAAGGATACAGTGATTAAAGGAAGATTAAAGAGGAAGGTGCTTGAACGATGTGCCCCCTCCCTCTTTATTAGGCAATCGAGAATGTATCGACGCGCCGACACTCGGAACCACGGGAGCTGCCCCGGGACAAGAGTTGCCTAGAAGCGATTTCCGCTGGGAATGCTCATTGTACGACGAGTCAGTTGTGCGTCCTAGTCGGCTTTCACGTTGCCTGATCGCCGCTCGGCAAACCCTCGTACAAACAATAAGAACTGATAGATTTGCCAGTTGAGCATACCCTCCCCTATTGCTAACTTTTGAAGCACAGCCAATCCGCATATAAAACCTTGAAATAATCGGGCAGACAATTACTGACACCGACACCAGAAACGGAAATTAAATCACGCCACTATTCAGTGCCAACGCCCCTGAAGAACGATTACCCTCCAGGTAACTTAGCACGCACAACAACATCAAAGATGCGCTCAATATTTTGAGCGACACATTCCTTTTTAATTATATTTCAACCCGAGAACCCTCATGACTACAAGCACAGAAGCTACTCCCCCCAATAAAGAACCCATCACGCTCTCGGTTACTGCACTGGGCCACCACGATAACCAAGGTTCCGGCACTCGTCACTTCGGGCTTCAGGTAAAACTTGTTGCAACGGGACGCGCACCCAGCCCACATGCAGGCTGGGATCTCTGGCGCCTAGGCCGTGACGGTACGCCAGTTCTTCAGAATGGCAGCTTTCACCAGCTCCCCCTAGGCACAAAGCTACTGACGATTACGCCGATCGCCTCAGACGATAGCGGTCGAATGAAGCTCTACGCTACATGGAGTGGACAAGGAAACCCGAGGGTCAGCGATATAGTAGAAGTTGTGATTCCCGCAATGCCTCAACCTTATGACGTGATTGCCAGCGATGCCTCGCTCAAAGTCCGAATTCAAGGGCGAGCCCTATACTCCAGCGGCGTGGGAAATTCTGTCAAAGCCACCGTGGGCACGCAAAGTGTAGAGGGACGAGTGAAGGCTGACGGTCGGTTCGATTTAATTATCCCAAACGTACCGGGCGGCACTCACAACTACAGTGTCGTCACCAAAGGTTACTACGATGTTCCAGACTCCGCAGCCGTACGAGGCACTGTCACCGTTGGCAGCCCGCCCAACGTGCCACTAATGGTTATATTCCCGGAAGTCAATCGCCCTATTGGTCGAATCACGAAAGTGACAGGGGTAGCCACACCCAACTCATCCATTCAAGCCTCCCTGGCAGAGGGCTCCACTGCCTCGGCAACGGCTAATGCCGCGGGGCACTGGCAAATCGATAAAGTCGTATCGGACCTCGCGGGCGAGGTCAGCTTGCGGATAGAAAACCTCAGTACCGACGAGGTCGAGATACGTCCCGTAGTTGTCGCACCTTTCCCACAATGGACCGTGACTCAATTCACGTTCGGAAACGCCTTTAACCAAGAAGGCGAGAGCAAACGTGTCTCCCTAGCCCGGGGCACGGCAGATCCATACACAGCACTTGAGTTCCGCCGCGCGGCCCAAACCGATTACCTACCACTGGCCACGGCTGACGAGCAGGGTGCTTGGCAATATGAAAACTCCAACCCACCTTTTGACTTGATCCAGGGACCGCACTTTGTGCGGGCTATCGGCGACGATGTATCGCGCTCGTTCACCTCAGAACAACCCGCACCGGTCATTACTTCACCGCTTGACGGGCAGCAAGTAGCCACGACCGTGACCTTCACAGGTTTTGGAGTGCAGGCAATACTCACCGTCGAATCTGATGGCAGGCAGTTCCGCTCTACTCGAGTTGACGCAAAAAGCTGGCGTGCTGAAGTTGGCCCGTTATCGCCTGGCGTACACACCATTGCAGGTCGTGTAATGGGCACTGAGGTCTGGGAAGTCACTCGGGTCAACCTGTACGTAGACGATACTGAGCAATAACCTTTCATCTTCAGGCAACATCGTGCTGCAAAGGCCCGAGACACTTGCGTGACTCGGGCCTTTCGTCATTCCTTATACGACTGGCAGGCCCCCGATGCGCGAAGGCCTGCCGGCCGGTTACTCCAGCGCCGAAGCCGGGCCGAAGAACTCGTAGCGGCTCTGCGCCTCTGGCACGCCGAGCCCTTTGAGGTGACGACGCATGGCCGCCATGAAGCCTTTCGGGCCCAGGAAGTAGGCGTCCAGGTCGCGGTCGCTCGGCAGCCACTCGCCCAGCAGTTCCTGGGTCAGGATGCCCACCGCGTTGACCTTGCTGCTGCCGTCGTCTTCGCCGTAGCAATAGAAGCGCTTGAGCTGCGGGTGGCGCTCGGCCAGGGCATCGACCCAGTCACGGAAGGCGTGCACCGAGCTGTTGCGCGCGCAGTGGATGAAGTGCACCGGGCGCTGGGTCTTGAGCGCAGCTTCGAGCATGGCCAGGGTCGGCGTGATGCCAACGCCGCCACTGAGCAGCACCAGGGGCTTGTCGCTGTCGGTCAGGGTGAACTCGCCGGAAGGCGTGAACAGGTTGATCAGGTCGCCTTCCTGGAGCTGGTCGTGCAGTTGGTTCGACACCTTGCCGCCCGGCTCGCGCTTGACGCTGATGCGGTACTGCTGGCCATCGCCCAGGGCCGACAGCGAGTAGTTGCGCCGCTGCTCCACGCCGTCGACGAACACCTGCAAGCCAATGTACTGGCCTGGCTCGGCCAGCAGCACCGGCTGGCCATCGACCGGGGCGAAGTAGAACGAGACGATCTCGCTGCTTTCCTGCACCCGGCGCGCCACGCGGAACTCGCGCACACCGCGCCAGCCGCCCACGGCCTCTTCCTTCTCCTTGTAGATCTTCTCTTCGGCACCGATCAGGATGTCGGCCAGCTGGCCGTAGGCCGCGCCCCAGGCTTCGATGACCTGCGGGGTGGCGATGTCCTTGCCGAGCACTTCTTCGATGGCGCGCAGCAGGCAGCTGCCAACGATCGGGTAGTGCTCCGGCAGAATCTGCAAGGCCACATGCTTGTTGATGATCAGGCCAACCAGGCCGCCCAGCTTTTCCAACTGGTCGATGTGGCGGGCGTACATCAGCACGCCGTTGGCCAGGGCGCGCGGCTGGTCGCCGCTGGCCTGGTGGGCCTGGTTGAACAGCGGGCGTACTTCGGGGTATTCGCTGAGCATCATCTTGTAGAAGTGGGTGGTCAGCGCTTCGCCGCCGCTTTCCAGCAGGGGGACGGTGGCTTTGACGATTGCACGTTGGTCGGCGGTAAGCATTTTTAGGGACTCCTGAGCCTGAGGCTTCGAAAGGTTGCCTTAGGTATTTCAGCAATCGTGCCAACTTTAAATTCTATAAAATTCAAATATTTATATTAATAACAGTCAAAATGACACAGACCGGCGTATAGTCATTCCGACCAAAAGGAGTCCTTATGACCGCAAAGCCGCTGCTGACCACCCTCCTCCCCCTGGTCAGCGACCTGTCCCGCGATCTGCCCGACCAGGAACGCTACCGCCGCTTGCTCCAGGCCATGCGCAACCTGCTGCCGTGCGACGCCGCCGCGCTGCTGCGCCTGGATGGCGAGTGGCTGGTGCCGCTGGCGGTCGACGGCTTGTCGCCTGACACCCTCGGGCGGCGTTTCCGGGTCAGCGAGCACCCACGCTTCCAGATTCTACTAAGCCGCCCCGAGCCGACCCGCTTCGCCAGCGACAGCGACCTGCCCGACCCCTACGACGGGCTGGTGGCCGATGCGCATGCCGACCTCGAGGTGCACGACTGCATGGGCTGCCCGTTGATGGTCGATGAACGCCCCTGGGGCCTGGTCACCCTCGATGCGCTGGAGCCGGGGCAATTCCAGAGCCTGGAGCTGGAGGCCTTGCAAGCCTTCGCCAGCCTGGCAGCCGCCACTGTCACGGTGGCCGAGCGCATCGAGAACCTGGCCCTGCGCGCCGAGGACGAGCACCAGCGCGCCGAGGTGTATCGCCAGGCCAGCGGCCAGGACAAGGAGCTGATCGGCCAGAGCCAGGCGCACAAGCGCCTGGTGGAAGAAATACGCCTGGTCGGCGGCAGCGACCTGACCGTGCTGATCACCGGCGAAACCGGGGTCGGCAAGGAACTGGTCGCTCAAGCCCTGCACTGCGCCAGCCAGCGCGCCAGCAAGCCGCTGATCAGCCTGAACTGCGCCGCGCTGCCCGACACCCTGGTGGAAAGCGAGCTGTTCGGCCATGTGCGTGGCGCCTTCACCGGCGCCCATGGCGAACGCCGCGGCAAATTCGAGCTGGCCAATGGCGGCACGCTGTTCCTCGATGAAGTGGGCGAACTGCCCCTGACCGTGCAGGCCAAGCTGCTGCGTGTGTTGCAAAGTGGCCAACTGCAACGCCTGGGCTCGGACCGCGAGCACCAGGTGGACGTGCGACTGATCGCCGCGACCAACCGCGACCTGGCCGAGGAAGTGCGCCTGGGCCGCTACCGCGCCGACTTCTACCACCGCTTGAGCGTCTACCCCTTGCAGGTGCCCGCCCTGCGCGAACGGGGCCGCGATGTGCTGTTGATCGCCGGCTACTTCCTCGAGCAGAACCGCTCGCGCCTGGGCCTGAACAGCCTGCGCCTGAGCGCCGAGGCGCAGTCGGCGCTGCTGGCGTACGACTGGCCGGGCAACGTGCGCGAGCTGGAGCACCTGATCGGACGCTCGGCGCTCAAGGCCCTCGGCCAGCAGCCCAAGCGTCCACGCATTCTTACCCTCGAAGCCCACGACCTCGACCTGCGCGCGTCACAGCCCGCACCGGATGCGCCAAGCCCAGCACCGGCAGTCGCTGCCGAGCTGCCCCAAGGTGGGCTGCGCGAAGCGCTGGACGGCTACCAGCGCCAGGTGATCGAAGCCTGCCTGGCACGCCATCACGACAATTGGGCCGCCGCCGCACGCGAGCTGGGGCTCGACCGGGCCAACCTCAACCGCCTGGCCAAGCGCCTGGGGTTGCGATAGGGCCGGTACATTCAACGCCTCTCTAAAGCCTGGCCAAACCAGGCCGATAACCCGGCATCGTCCCCATTCCTGACATACAAGGTTGCCCATGGCCACGCAAAACGCCCGCGCGGATTCGCTGTCCTTGCTGCTATTCACCTTGCGCAGCGGCAAGCTGATGGCAATCAACCTGCTCAAGGTCAGTGAGATCATTCCCAGCCCCCCACTGACCAAACTCCCCGAGTCGCACCCGCACGTCAGAGGCGTGGCCACCCTGCGCGGCAACTCGCTGTCGGTCATCGACCTGTCGCGCGCCATCGGCGAACGCCCGCTGGCCGACCCCGATGGCGGCTGCCTGATCGTCACCGAGATCAGCCGCTCGCGCCAAGGCCTGCATGTGCAGGCAGTGAGCCGCATCGTCCATTGCCTGAGCACCGATATCAAGCCGCCGCCCTACGGCTCGGGCAACCGCTCGTTCATCACCGGCGTGACCCGGGTCGACAACAGCCTGGTGCAGGTGCTTGACATCGAGAAGGTCATCCACGGCATCGCCCCCCCCGAGCCCGAAGCCAAGACCGGCGAGCTGAACGAGGAAGACGCAAGCCTCTTGGCCGCGACCAATATCCTGGTGGTCGACGACAGCCAGGTCGCGTTGCAGCAGTCGGTGCACACCCTGCGCAACCTTGGCATCGAGTGCCACACCGCACGCAGCGCCAAGGAAGCGATCAACGTGCTGCTGGACCTGCAAGGCACGGCCCAGGAAATCAATATCGTGGTTTCCGATATCGAAATGTCGGAAATGGACGGCTATGCCTTCACCCGCACCGTGCGCGAAACCCCGGACTTCAAGCACCTCTACGTGCTGCTGCACACCTCGCTGGACAGCGCCATGAGCGCCGAGAAAGCCAGGCTTGCTGGGGCCAATGCGATCCTCACCAAGTTCTCCTCCCCGGAGCTGACCGACTGCCTGGTGGTGGCGGCACGCGCTGTGGCCTTTGCCGAGCACTGATACGTGGCGACAAAGGTTGGTTCTTGATGACTCGGGTGGCTTGGGCATAATTGACAGCCACTCGAAGTTTTTTCCTGGGATCTCGTATGAAATTTCTTAGTGCTCTTCTCGTCACCTGCGCCATGACCAGCGGCCTGGCCCAGGCCTCCAGCACCCAGGCCTGGAACGACTACCGCCAGCAGATGGTCAAGAGCTGCCTGGCTGCCAGCCAGTTCAAGAATGCCCACGTGCTGGGCAAGCCTGCCGAGTTCGATGACCGGGTTGCCTACAGCGCGCTGCTGATCGAAGGCGTGTACCCGCAGAAACACATGAAGCAGCGCACCGGCACCGAGCTGTGCCTGTACGACCGCCAGCGCCAGCAGGCCTTCGTCAGCGAATGGGAAGCCGGAAAACGGTGAGCGACTCTATCCGCTTTGCCTGCACCGGCTGCGGCAAGTGCTGCAGCGGCCACCACGTGCCCCTGACCCTGGCCGAGTCGCGCCAGTGGGCGCGGGCCGGCGGCCAGGTGGTGGTACTGATCGAGGGCTTCGTCGCCGACGGCCCCGGCATGCCGGTCGAGCAGCGCGAGCACGTGCTGCGCCGCTCACACCCGGTGGCCTGCGGCAGCGGCGAGGTACGCGTATCGGTGACCTTCGCCGCATTCAACCCTGGCCGTTGCCGCAACCTGGACGCCAACGACCTGTGCAGCATCTATGAAACCCGCCCGCTGGTGTGCCGTATCTACCCGGCCGAGATCAACCCGCACATTCCCCTGCGCCCGGAAAACAAGGACTGCCCGTCCGAAGCCTGGGAACAAGGCCCCGAGCTGATCCATGGCAGCCTGCCGGTGGACCCCGAGCTGATGGCGCTGATCGACGCCTCGCGCCAGGCCGACCGCGAAGATATCGCCGCCAAGGTCGCCATCTGCCAGGCCCTGGGCATGACCACCAGCGCCCTCAAGGGCAGCGGTTTCACCGCCTGGTTGCCGGACATGGGTGCCCTGGGCAAGGTGCTGGAGCAGTTGCCCGCCGACGACGGCTCGCCCTGGATGTTGCACGTGCCCGACCCGGCAGTGGCCGACGTCCTGCTGCCCCATGGGGTGCTGACCACGGCAGAAGCTCCGGTGTACTACGCCTATATTGGTTTCTAAGCCATCAGCGCAAACTGACAGCGCTGTCAGCCAGGCGTCACGCTGGTGACCCGCTTCGAGGGTTATAAGTGAAGGATGCCACTTTGCCTCTAGCCCTTGGTGCCCACCCCGATGCGACGTCCTTCCCGCCCTCTCGTCCTCGCCGCCCTGGCGCTCGTCATCCTGATCGCTGCGGCGCTGTGGCTGGTTCGCGGCCAGGACGCCCCACCAGCCCGGGCCCAGGCCGCCGTGCCGGTGCGCGTGGTGGACGTGGCGCAGCAGGATGTGCCGCGCTTCACCAGCGCCATCGGCTCGGTGCTGTCGCTGCACAGCGTCGAGGTACGCCCACAGGTCGAAGGCGTGCTGACCCAGGTGCTCGTCAAGGAAGGGCAATGGGTCAAGCAAGGCGACCTGCTGGCCACCCTCGATGACCGCGCCATCCGCGCCACCCTCGACCAGGCCCGCGCCCAGCTCGGGCAAAGCCAGGCGCAGTTGCAGGTGGCCGGCGTAGACCTCAGGCGCTACCGCCTGCTCAGCGACGACGATGGTGTATCGAAGCAAACCCTCGACCAGCAGCAAGCCCTGGTCAACCAGCTGCAAGCCACGCTCAAGGGCAACCAGGCATCGATCGCCAATGCCGAGGTGCAGCTTTCCTACACGCAGATCCGCTCACCGGTGACAGGTCGCGTCGGCATTCGCAACGTCGACCCCGGCAACCTGGTGCGCACCAGCGATACCCAGAGCCTGTTCAGCGTCACCCAGATCGACCCGATCGCCGTCGAGTTCGCCCTGCCGCAGCAGATGCTGCCGACCCTGCAAGGCCTGCTCAAGGCCCAAACCCCAGCACTGGTCGAGGCCTACATGGACGCCGACGGCGAGCGCAGCCTGCTCGGCCAGGGCCACCTGGCGCTGATCGACAACCAAGTCTCGGGGACCACCGGCACCGTGCGGGTGAAGGCCGAGTTCGACAACCGCGATGGCCACCTGTGGCCCGGCCAGCTGGTCACCATCCGCCTGCGCACCGCCGTGGATGAAGGCGCCCTGGTGGTGCCGCCGACCGTGGTGCAGCGCAGCATTGATGGGCACTTCGTCTACCGCCTGGACGGCGACAAAGTCAGCAGCGTGCCGGTCAAGGTGCTGTACCAGGACAGCAACCTGAACATTCTCGCCGGCGTCAAGGCGGGCGATCGCCTGGTACTCGACGGCCAGTCGCGGCTCAAGCCCGGTTCGCGGGTGGAAGTGGCGGCCGACGCCCCTGCCCCTGAAGTAGCCGAACGTCAGGTGCAGCCATGATCACCCGCAAAGGCGTCTCCGCCTGGTGCATCGACCACCCCATCGCCACCCTGCTGCTGACCTTCGCCCTGGTATTGCTGGGCGCCATCGCCTTCCCGCGCCTGCCGGTAGCGCCGCTGCCCGAGGCGGACTTCCCGACCATCCAGGTCACCGCCCAACTGCCCGGCGCCAGCCCGGAAACCATGGCCTCGTCGGTGGCCACGCCTTTGGAGGTGCAGTTCAGCGCCATTCCCGGCATGACCCAGATGACCAGCACCAGCGCCCTGGGCTCGACCAACCTGACCCTGCAATTCACCCTCGACAAGAGCATCGACACCGCCGCCCAGGAAGTGCAGGCGGCGATCAACACCGCCACCGCGCGCCTGCCCCAGGACCTGCCCAACCCGCCCACCTGGCGCAAGGTCAACCCCGCCGACAGCCCGGTACTGGTGCTCACCGTCAGCTCCACGCAGATGCCCGGCAACGAGCTCAGCGACTACGCCGAAACCTTGCTGGCGCGCCAGCTCAGCCAGATCGAAGGCGTGGGCCTGATCAACATCACCGGGCAACTGCGCCCGGCCATTCGCGTACAGGCCCAACCCGAGAAGCTGGCCGCCATCGGCCTGACCCTGGCCGACATCCGCCTGGCCATCCAGCAGACCAGCCTGAACCTGGCCAAGGGCGCGCTATACGGCGAGCACAGCGTCTCGACCATCGCCGCCAACGACCAGCTGTTCCACCCCGAGGACTACGCCAAGCTGATCGTTTCCTACCGTGACGGCGCCCCGGTGCACCTGTCGGACGTGGCCAAGGTCATCCACGGCGCAGAGAACGCCTATGTCAAATCCTGGACGGGCGAGCGGCCCGGCCTGAACCTGGTGATCTTCCGCCAGCCCGGCGCCAATATCGTCGACACTGTCGACCGCATGATGGAAGCCCTGCCACGGCTTCAGGAAATGCTCCCGGCCTCAGTGGAAGTGTCGGTGCTCAACGACCGTACCCAGACCATTCGCGCCTCCTTGCACGAAGTGGAACTGACCCTGCTGATCGCCGTGGTGCTGGTGATTGGCGTGATGGCGCTGTTCCTGCGCCAGTGGTCGGCGACCCTGGTGGTGTCGAGCGTGCTCGGCGTGTCGCTGATCGCCAGTTGCGCCTTCATGTACGTGGCCGGCTTCAGCCTGAACAACCTCACCCTGGTGGCCATCGTCATCGCCGTGGGTTTCGTGGTGGACGACGCCATCGTGGTGGTGGAGAACATCCACCGCCACCTGGAGGCCGGCGACGACAGCCGCACCGCAGCGATCAAGGGCGCCGGCGAGATCGGCTTCACCGTTATCTCCATCAGCTTCTCGCTGGTCGCCGCGTTCATTCCGCTGCTGTTCATGGGCGGCGTGGTCGGTCGGCTGTTCAAGGAATTCGCTCTCACCGCCACCTCGACCATCCTGATTTCCGTGGTGGTGTCGCTGACCCTGGCACCGACGCTGTGCGCGCTGTTCATGCGCAGCGCGCCCAAGGAAGCCCATGACGGTTTCGGCCAGCGCCTGGTGCGCGGCTACGAGAGGATTCTCAACCAGGCCCTGGCCCACCAGCGCCTGACCCTCGGCGTGTTCGGCCTGACCCTGGCCCTGGCGGTGGTCGGCTACGTGGCCATGCCCAAGGGCTTCTTCCCGCTGCAAGACACCGGTTTCATCCTCGGCACCAGCGAGGCCGCCGCCGACGTGTCGTACTCATCGATGATCGAAAAACACCAGGCCCTGGCCAAGATCATCGAAGCCGACCCGGCCGTGCGCGCCTTCTCCCACGCGGTGGGGGTGACCGGCAACAACCAGACCATCGCCAACGGCCGCTTCTGGATTTCCCTCAAACCGCTGGGCGATCGCGACGTCACCGCCAGCGAGCTGATCGACCGCCTGCGGCCCAAGCTCGCCCAGGTGCCGGGTGTGGTCCTGTACCTACGCGCCGGCCAGGACATCAACCTCAGCTCCGGCCCAACCCGCACCCAGTACCAGTACGTGCTCAAGAGCAACGACGGCGTGGCGCTGAACCTGTGGACCCAGCGCCTGACCGAACGCCTGCGGGAAAACCCGGCGTTTCGCGACCTGTCCAACGACCTGCAACTGGGCGCCAGCGTCACTCGCATCGACATCGACCGCCAGGCCGCCGCCCGCTTCGGCCTGACCACCAACGACGTCGACCAGGCGCTGTACGACGCCTTCGGCCAGCGGCAGATCAGCGAGTTCCAGACCGAGACCAACCAGTACAAGGTGATCCTCGAGCTCGATGCCCGCCAGCGAGGCAAGGCCGAGAGCCTGAACTACTTCTACCTGCGCTCGCCGCTGACGGGCGAGATGGTGCCGCTGTCGGCGCTGGCCCATGTCGCCCCGCCAAGCACCGGGCCGCTGTCGATCGCCCACGATGGCCTGTTCCCGGCGGCCAACCTGTCGTTCAACCTGGCGCCCGGCGTGGCCCTGGGCGATGCGGTGCGCATGCTCGAACAGACCCAGCGCGAGCTGGGCATGCCCGACGCCATCGCCGGCAGCTTCCAGGGCGCGGCCCAGGCCTTCCAGAGCTCGCTGTCGAGCCAGCCGTGGCTGATCCTCGCCGCGCT
>NZ_JBNNVR010000053.1:0-36756 GCF_050280645.1 Pseudomonas sp. NPDC089554 | reverse complement strand
GAAATGGGTCGCGAACCGACCCCGGAAGAGCTGGGCGAGCGTATGGAAATGCCTGAGGACAAGATCCGCAAGGTACTGAAGATCGCCAAAGAGCCGATCTCCATGGAAACGCCGATCGGTGACGACGAAGATTCGCACCTGGGCGACTTCATCGAGGACTCAACCATGCAGTCCCCGATCGACGTGGCCACAGTCGAAAGCCTCAAGGAAGCCACCCGTGACGTGCTCTCGGGCCTGACCGCACGCGAAGCCAAGGTGCTGCGCATGCGTTTCGGTATCGACATGAACACCGACCACACCCTCGAAGAGGTAGGCAAGCAGTTCGACGTGACCCGCGAGCGGATCCGCCAGATCGAAGCCAAGGCGCTGCGCAAGCTGCGCCACCCGACGCGAAGCGAGCACCTGCGCTCCTTCCTCGACGAGTGAAGACGAACCCCGGCCCAGGCCGGGGTTTTTCTTTTTCCACGCCTGCATCTGCAAGGGCACACGCCCCGCATCACCGGTCTACACTCGAAGCAGCCCCCTGATTCGAGAGGTCGCCATGCCCCTGATGCCGGCCCTTCTGTTGCTGCTCCTGCTCGTCTGGAACACAACGGCCGGCGCCCTTGCCCTGACCGATGAGGAAAAAGCCTGGCTCAGCGCCCACCCGCAGCTGCGCCTGGGAGTGGATGCCTCGTGGCCACCGTTCGAATTTCGCGACCAGGAAGGTCTTTACCAGGGATTGGCCGCCGACTATATCGCCTTGATCCAGGAACGCCTGGGGGTGACGCTGCAGCCGGTCGAGCCCATCAGCTGGACCCAGGTGCTGGAGCAAGCCAGGCAGAACCGCATCGACCTGCTGCCCGGCATCATGTCCACCCCCGAGCGCCAGGCCTACCTGGCCTTTACCCGCCCCTACCTGGACTTCCCCATCGTGATCCTGGCCCACGAGGGCGGCTCGCAGCCACACACGCTCAAGGATCTGTACGGCCTGAAAGTCGCCGTGGTCGAGAACTACGCACCCCACGAACTGCTGCGCACCCACCACCCGGACCTTAACCTGGTGGCCTTGCCCAACGTCAGTTCGGCCCTCCAGGCCCTGGCCACCGATGAAGTGGACGCGGTGGTGGGTGACCTCGCCTCGAGCATCTGGAGCCTGCGCCAGCTCAAGCTCGACGGGCTCTATGTCAGTGGCGAGACACCCTACCGCTACCAGTTGGCCATGGCCGCGCCACGCGAACAGAAGGTCTTGATCGGCATTCTCGACAAGGTCCTGGCCGACCTTAGCAGCAGCGAGATCGACAAGATCCAGCAACGCTGGGTCGGCAACGTCATCGACCAGCGCACGTTCTGGCACGACATGCTGCTCTACGGCCTACCTACCCTCGCCTTGGTACTGCTGGTACTGGCGGCCATGCTGCGCATCAACCGGCGTCTGAGTTCGGAAATTTCCCGGCGCATCGCCCTGGAACAGGAGCTGCGCAGCAGCGAATACCATTACCGCAGCCTGGTCGAGAGCTTGTCGGCCATCGCCTGGGAGGCCGACGCCAACGACTACACCTACAGCTACGTCTCCCCTCACGCCGAGAACCTGCTCGGCTACCCCCTGCGCGAATGGCTCAAGCCGGGGTTCTGGCGCAGCATCCTGCACCCCGAGGACACCCTGTGGGCCCAGGCCTACTGCGACAGCGAAACCGCTGCCGGGCGCGATCATGCGCTCGACTACCGGGTCATTCGCGCCGACGGCCATTCGATTTGGGTGCGCAATATCGTCAGCATGATCGAGCACGGTCACAAACCGCTGATGCGCGGCCTGATGATCGACATCAGCGAAACCAAGCGCACCGAGGATGCCTTGCGCCTGTCGGAGCAGAAGTTCGCCTCGGTGTTCCAGCAGTGCCCAGACATCCTGTTGATTGCCCGGCAGAGCGATGGCTGCCTGCTGGAAGTCAATGAAGCCTTCGAGGAGCAGATCGGCCTGGGCCCCTCCGAGGTGATCGGCCGCACGGCCACCGAGCTGGGCCTGTGGGGCGTCGCCGGCACGGGCCCAGCGCTGCTCGAGCGCCTGCACCGGGGCGGCATCCGCAACCTGGAAATGAGCTTCCGGCGCAGCAATGGGCAGCTGTTCACCGGCCTGACCTCGGCAGAAACCTTCGACCTCGATGGCACGCCCGCCTTGGTGGTGGCGGTGCGCGACATCAGCCAGCTCAAGCAGACCCAACAACAGTTGCAGATTTCCGAAGAAAAATTCGCCAAAGCCTTCCACGCCTCGCCCGACGGCCTGCTGCTGTCGCGCCAGAGCGATGGCCTGCTGCTCGAGGTGAACGAGGGCTTCTGCCGCCTGACCGGCTACGACATCAACCCCGCCCAGGACCAGACCAGCCTCGACCTGGGTATCTGGGTCGACCTCAACGAACGTCGGCGAATGATCGAACAGCTCCAGCGCGACGGCTATGTACGCGACTTCAGTTGCCATATCCGCCGCAGCGACGGCCAGATCCGCCTCTGCGAACTGTCCGCGCGCCCGCTGCCGATCGGCGGCGAGGACTGCATGCTGACCATCGCCCGCGACATCACCGAACGCCACTTGATGCAGGAGAAACTGCAACTGGCTGCCACGGTATTCGAGAACACCGCCGAAGGCGTGCTGATCACCGACACCGACCAACGCATCAGCGCGGTCAACCGCGCGTTCAGTGAAATCACCGGCTACAGCGAAAGCGAAGCCCTCGGCCAAACGCCACGCCTGCTCGCCTCCGGCCAGCACGACAGCGCCTTCTATGCAGCTCTATGGCACCAGCTCACCGCCGAAGGCCATTGGCAAGGCGAGATCTACAACAAGCGCAAGAACGGCGAGCTGTACCCCGGCTGGCTAACCATCAGCGCCGTGCGCAACAGCGAGCACGAGATCACCCATTTCGTTGCGGTATTCGCCGACATCTCCAGCCTCAAGCATGCCCAGGCCAAGCTCGACTACCAGGCCCACCACGACCCACTCACCGGCCTGCCCAACCGCACCTTGTTCGAAAGCCGCCTGCAATCGGCGCTGACCTGCGCCCAGGCCTCCAACCACCAGGGTGCGGTGCTGTTCCTCGACCTCGACCGGTTCAAGCACATCAACGACAGCCTCGGCCACCCGGTCGGCGACCTGCTGCTCAAGGGCATCGCGCAGCGTCTGAAGGAGCAGGTGCGTGATGTCGATACCGTGGCCCGCCTGGGCGGCGACGAATTCATCATCCTGCTGCCCGGGCTGCACCGCCCCAGCGATGCCAGCGCCATCGCCAGCAAGCTGCTGGCCTGCTTCCACGCCCCAGTGCAGGCAGGCGAACACGAGTTCTTCACCAGCGCCAGCATCGGCATCAGCCTGTACCCTCAGGACGGCAGCGATGTCTCCACGTTGATCCGCAATGCCGACGCGGCCATGTACCGCTCCAAGGCCAAGGGGCGCAACCGCGTCGAAGCCTACACCCTTGACCTGACCGCCCAGGCCAGCGAACGCATCGCGCTGGAGCACGAACTGCGCCGAGCCATCGAGCGCAACGAAATGAGCCTGTACTACCAGCCCAAGTTCAGCCTCAAGACCCAAAGCCTGGTGGGCGCCGAAGCCTTGATTCGCTGGAAGCACCCGACCTTTGGCGAAGTACCGCCAGAGCAGTTCATCCACCTGGCGGAAGAGAACGGCACCATCCTGCAACTCGGCGACTGGGTGCTGGAGCAGGCCTGCCGGCAGATGCACGCCTGGCAGAAGCGCTACCACGCGTTCGGCCCACTGTCGATCAACCTCGCCGGCGCCCAGTTGCGCCAGCCTCACCTGGCCCGGCGCATCGAACACCTGCTCAAGACCTTCCAGCTCAAGGCCGGCGACCTGCAACTGGAGATCACCGAGAACTTCATCATGAGCCAGGCCGAGGAAGCCCTGGCCGTGCTGCACCAGCTCAAGCAACTGGGGGTGCAGTTGGCGATCGATGACTTTGGCACGGGCTACTCGTCACTCAGCTACCTCAAGCGCCTGCCGCTGGACATCCTGAAAATCGACCAGTCGTTCATCCGCGGCCTGCCGGACGACCCGCACGACGCCGCGATCGCCCGCGCGATCATCGCCCTGGGCCGCAGCATGCAGTTGACGATCATCGCCGAGGGCGTGGAGAACCAGGCGCAGCAGCAGTTCCTGGCGGCCGAAGGGTGCGAGCAGATCCAGGGTTATATCGTCAGCCTGCCCCTGCCTGCCGACGAGTTTGCCGTGACTTTCCTTCGTATAGCACTATCGGATCTTTCGGATGGCACGCTTAGCAAACCCTCGTTATAATCCGGCGCACCTCTGGGGCCTATAGCTCAGTTGGTTAGAGCAGAGGACTCATAATCCTTTGGTCCACGGTTCGAGTCCGTGTGGGCCCACCACCTTCAAAGCCGCGCATTGCGCGGCTTTTCGCTTTCTACGGTAGTGGCGCCAGGATCAGTCCTTTGGTCCAAAGGTACAAAATCGGTACAGTGCTGGTACGCCAGCCTGCCTTTGGAGTCCTTCTCAGATGGCCACAATTGTTAAAACCCCCTCCGGTACTTGGAAAGCAGTCATTCGCAAAACGGGCTGGCCGACCAACGCCAAGACCTTCCGCACCAAGCGCGACGCAGAGGACTGGGCACGCCGCACCGAAGATGAAATGGTACGAGGTGTGTACATCCAACGCAGCGGCTCCGAGCGAATGACCCTGGAGAAAGCATTGGAGCGTTACCTGGCAGATGTCACACCGACCAAGAAACCCAGCACGCGCAAAGCTGAGGCCACCAAAGCGAAGCAACTCATAGAACACCTTGGCAAATACTCTCTTGCTGCACTTTCTGCTGAAATCATTGCTGACTATCGAGACAACAGGCTCGCATCGACTAGCAAGCGAGGTCGCCCGATCAGCAACAACACAGTTCGCCTGGAACTAGCTCTACTCAGCCACCTCTACACCGTAGCAATCAAGGAATGGGGTTTGGGGCTCACCTTCAATCCTGTCTTGAATATTCGTAAGCCAAGTCCTGGTCCAAGACGTGATCGTCGACTATCTGACGATGAAGAACACCGACTGTTCGCTGCGTTGAACAATCACAGCAATCCGATGCTGCGCTGGATCGCCTTGATTGCGCTGGAAACGGTAATGCGTTCATCGGAAATCACTGGTCTGCGTTGCCACCAAATCAGCCTTCAACATCGCATAGCATTCCTTCCAGACACCAAAAACGGGAGTCCACGCGAGGTCGCACTCAGCCCCCTCGCCACCGAAGCCTTTAGAGCTGCTCTTGCTAACCCCACTCGCCCGAAGGATTGTGACCTAGTTTTCTTTGGCGAACTTGGTAAGGATAAAAAGAGGCGCCCTTACGCTTTTACTAAAATCTGGGGCTCTCTTAAGAAAGAACTGGGAATGGCTGATTTTCGTTTTCACGATCTGCGCCATGAAGGCATAAGCAGGCTCGTGGAGGCTGGATGGTCAGACCAAAAGGTAGCAGCGCAAAGCGGGCATAAGTCAATGCAGGAACTCCGGCGCTACACCCACCTACGTGGGAGAGACCTCGTCAAAGATCTGGATGCCCTCCCGAAACGGAGACCAACGACATGAATGTCCGCAGTTTTCGCCAACAGAGCTGTAACCAGGTAGAGTTGCTGGAGCCGCTGCTAGTACCCGCAGAGTCAGATAGATGCGAGGCGCTCGGAGCAGAGTTCATCAAGAAAAGGATTTTCCATGAACCCGACTGCTCAGATGCATCATCAGGGCCAGCTGCGCTCGATCTACTTCGCTCATTGAAGTCGAGTCTGATTGAGCGTGGAGCTACCTTAGCAAAGCTGCCGAGGGACAGATTTGCTAATCGACAGCTCGGATTGGATCTTCAGACATTGCAAGCATTCCAACGGCAACCCATCAAAGATCCTGAGCTCCTACGGCTTGTCCTGCATCGATTCCAGTCTAGGGCATACTACTGGAGCGAAGTCGAGCAACTCCTACTACAACGCGTAGACAAGGAACTCACCGCAGGCTGATATATCCGTTTCCGGCCTCCCTGCCGGCGCTGGTGGCCAGGTCCGGGCATGAAGCCGCCCGGCCCTGGCGCGGCATCCATGCCTCACCAGCTCACTCTGCGCCCCTCAGTTCTGACCTCTACGATGTTCAGCCGCATAATGGCGGGTCTGGTACTTCAAGATGCAGGCGGTATTCAGCCGCTCTTCCTCACCTAAACCCCACCCCTGCGCGAGCACATCTGGCCATTTTGCACTGCGCCCCCAAGGAGGTGGCGGCGAGAGCACAAAGACAACTTTCAAGGGTTCCCAACGCGATTGGCACACCAGTTCGGTTAACTCTAGGTATCGTCGTTCGGTCATCGCGGTTCCGTAACGCCTCAGGCGATCCAGGGTATACAGGGCTCGACGCAATTCCATCTCTTGGAGACCATTAACGACCTCTAAAACCAGAGGCATAGGGTCAGGGTGGTACCAAAGATTCAAAGCAGTCTCAACCAATACTCCAGGATCGGCGTTATGAAGCTCTCCCCGAACCAACCTCTTCAGCGGATGCATCAGCCTTATTCCTCACCAGCAGCTACAACGAGGTTTTCTAAAAACAACTGGAATGCTTGCTCTGTCACTTTGCTCGCAGCCGCCACTTTGTATGCACCTACAACAGCATCCAGAGCTGGCTGCAACATACCAGTGAACTTTTCTAACAGCATCTCACCATTGAGGGTATCAAGCTCTGGTGCGACTTCTGTTAGTAAATCATGCGTGAGGTTTTGGGGAAAAAGCTGACGTGGTAGGATACTGGAAGCCATTAGGATCTCCTGTCGATCTTTTTGGTCAGACGCTGGGTAGGGCTGCAACCCTATCCAGCGTCGTCACTTTATCCCCACCCACTAATTTTAGTCCAGCCCTCGAGTCTTTCTGTTTGTTTTTTCTTTAATACATACAAACAGAAGAAACCATTACTTTTTTCATAAACAATTGAATTTAAAGGACTTTCTCAGCTAAAGGTGAACGTTTATGGGGCCTAGGGTGAAAAGATATGGGGCGAAAGGTGAAGAGATATGGGGCGACAATTTTAATAGGTGAAAATTTATGGGGAGCAAAGGTGAAAGTCTATGGGGTTAAAAGTGAAAGGTTATGGGGCGAAGGTGAATATTTATGGGGAAAATATTCTTAGATCTTTTATTCATATAAAACCCACAAACCAATAAGCCCTTAGAATTAAAAACACCTAAACAATAACTGATAATATCAATTAATACGCAACAAAACGCCACAATAACAACAAGACAGCACAAAAGATCATTTCACGCTAGTTGACCAAGCTCTGCTCGGACACTTTAAATAACCACAGCACTTACCATTCAGCTGTGGAGAATCCCGGTGAAAAATAAATTCGAAGAAGCCATGGTCGCAGAATTTGGTCTTCTAATGTCTCCCACCCAACTTGCCAAGCTACTTGGCAGATCACCAGAAGCTCTTCGCGCCCACCTAACTCGCTACAAGAATGACAACTTTTGCAAAAGCCTAAATGGCACCTCTGTAAAAGTTGGTCGCCGTGTTTATTACAGAACGCCAGAAGTTGCGGAGATCCTCGCATGCCAAGCCTAACCAGCTGGTTGGACTCACCGCGTTTTAGCCGTCTAACACACAGAGTGCTCTATCTTCTTCTACTCCTCACCAACCTAGCAGTCCCCTTGGGGCAACATCGCGCCTGGGGTGGATTGCCAGGCTGGTGGTTGTTCCCCACAACTGCCGCACTGTCCCTTTTTGCTGTGCAACAGTATTTGTCCGGCGGGGGTCAGTTTTATGCGCTCGCAGGCATCCCGTATGCCTTGCTGTATGTGTTTGACGCTAGTGCCACGCCTCTAGTTTTACCGCCGTCACAGCGAGGTACGGCCAGATGAAAAAATCGCTGCTGCTTTGTCTACTTCTGGCCGCTCTTTTCGGAGGCACAGCTCACGCTGACTCCTCAGGCGGACTGAACCAGTTCACACCGCCGCCAGGCGATACATCCGTCGACTTCCTGGAAGAAGTGTTCGGCTCGATCGTGGGGACCATCCACTCTGGCGGGAATGTAGAGGGCGGCGAGACCGAAGACGTGCTGGGCAGCATGATGTCCGTGTTCGGTGGTGCCGTGATGTTCTTGGGCATGATTTTTATCGCCTACACCACAATCAAAGGCACCGTAGATTCCGCCCAGGACGGCGAGGTCCTCGGCCGGAAGATGAGCGACATCTGGATTCCCCTGCGCACCGCTGCGGGCGGCGCATTGCTGCTGCCGCTCGGGCATGGTTACTCGCTGATCCAGATCATGGTGCTCTGGCTTGCGATACAGGGCGTGGGTGTGGGAGACGCAATCTGGAGCCAGGCGGTCGATCAAATCGGCAAGGACGGCATGCTTTCCCGACCACTCATCCCAGACTCCCGGCCGCTGGCCGCCAACATCCTGAAGTTCGAAGTCTGCACTGCGGCGATGAACAAGCAGTTCGAGGCCTCTGGTCGGTCGACACGCATCCAAGCCGTCGCATCCACTCGCAAGGTCGTCAACACCGGAGAGATCGACGTTGACATTACCGATGCTATACCGGTCTATGGCGGCATCAATATGGTTCAGAAGTACAACAAAGCGAGCTATACCGTCACCGACTACAAGTGGAAGGCGAACGATAACTCCTACATGAACCCCGATGTCTGCGGAGCCCTGACCTGGAAGCAATCCTGGGAGGCCTCGGAAGGCAACAGCAACACCAAGGTCATCAAAGAACCAATTCTCGCCGCCCACGCCAAAGCCATTCAGCAGATGATCCAGGACATCCGGCCGACTGCGCAGCAAATCGTAGCTGGACAGAAGCCTGCCCCAGGTGTGATAGACGCCGCAGCGAACACCTATGAGAACTCGCTTCGCGCAGCCGCCAAGACAGCCGTAATGCAGACCAGTGATCGGGCCGCAGCTGATTTCCTCAAAGCCGCCAAGGACGGTGGCTGGTTGTTCGCCGGCACCTGGTACAACCACATCGTCAAAATGAACGACGTGATGCAATCGACGTTGAACGGCCTGCCGGCAGCCGATCCCATTGCCATCGTCGACAAGGAGACCAAGGAGACACTCCAGACCTATGCCGACGTGATGCTCACCGCCGACGAGTATGCCAAGCACCGCGTCGACTCGGTCCGCAACACCTACTATGCCGAGACCAACGTGCGTGAGCCCCGCGATGGTGAAGGGGCATGGGAATACGTCAAAAAGATGATTTCCGCACCGTTCATGGGTGCGATCAACCAGATGACGCAGAGCATCGCCGGCTCCAACCTCAACCACATGAGCCAGATGAAAAGCTTCGGCGATGTCATCGTGACTACCGGCGAGGTGATGCTCGCGGCCATGGCCAGCGCCACTGGCGTCGCGAACTCCTGGGCAGCACAGGCCACAGTGAAGGTCGGTTTCGACGCAGGAGCGGTATTCCAGTTTCTCTCAACCCTGATCACCACGCTGTTGATTTTGCTGTTCGCTTTCGGCGTGACGCTCAGTACCTACGTCCCGATGATCCCTTTCATCACCTGGGTGACCTCGATCGTGAACTGGTTCGTTCTTGTCCTGGAGTCGGTAATTGCGGCCCCGCTATTCGCTGTGGCCCACATCCACCCGGACGGAGACGATGCTGTTGGCCGAGCTGGACAGGGGTACATGATGATCCTGTCGCTGGTGATGCGCCCGGCACTGATGCTGTTTGGCCTCATCGGCGGGATGCTGCTAACCCAGCCAATCGTTGGCTACATCAACGCAGCCTTCATGTCAGTTGTCTCGGGGATCCAGGCCGACAGCATGACGGGCATCGTCAGCTTTATCGCTTACGTGGCCATCTATGTGGTGATGATGACGACGGTTGTCCATATCGTTTTCAGCCTGATTCACTGGGTTCCGGACAACATCCTGCGATGGATCGGTAACGGATCTACTGGTGGTATCGCCGACGCGGAGCGCACGGGTGACAGCGGCCAGGATGTGTTTGTCGCCGGCGTCAGAGAAACGAAGCATGGGGCCGCGGGTGGTCTGGGTGGCGGGGCAAAACACTCCAAGGGGCCGGATAACTCTACTCCTGGCCGAAGCATGCCAGACAACAGCACACTGCTGGGTGGGCCGCCCCCTGGAGGTTAATTATCTCCCGAGGCGTGAACTTTGCCCCTCATATTCGCAATCTTCAAGATATCTATCAAAGGCCTTCTGACGGAGCGAATCTCTATTTTCCTTTACCAGCAGTGGAGAGTTAGGAGAGGTCTTTCTTAACTCCTCCAGCAATAGAAGCAAAACATAGTTATTCGCCTCAAAATGGCCTTGCATGATTTCGATACGCTCATTCAAAGCGTTTACCTGACGTTTCAGATTCTCTGAGTGCAAGCGCCACTCATCAATTACAGCTTCGTATGACGCTTGGGTTGCGCGAGAGCGGGCGTAACCAGCAGATAAGCCAACCTGATATCCGGAGGATGACATTGAAATTCTCCATGCATAGGCGATGAGAATATTCAAGCAAACTTATTTAAGCTACACAAGGATAAGACAAAGAAAAAGTCATATGTGACCTAAAAATCGATGAGTCATGCGTGACCTAAAAAGAATAGGTCGTAAGTGACCTAAAAAGAAATCACATTCACGCAGCTGCGTGAATGTGGGCACCGGTCGCCGGAACGGCGATTCGCGTAGCGAAAGGTGCCCTTTCAGCCAGCCAGCTCAAACGACTTAGGTCACGGGAAAAGCGCTATGAATACCCAGGAAGAGATTTTTGAGATCGTAAGAATTGCCCGCCAACTAATAAAAGAGCTGCCACCCAAAAAGCTAAGCAAGTCGACCGATGATGGTTACGTGCGCGAATACAATCGTATGGTTGGCGATGAAGGGGCTAATCCTGAGAAATTATGGTCAGCGATCTGCGCGACTAAAAGTAAGTCCACGTATCGGAGGCGAGTAGCCGCAACAATGCATTGTTGCCGTATTCAGCTTCAGGAGGCATTGCGAGGACAAGATTCGGCCCAGCGCACGGGTGATATAGCTGCACTCAGGCTCCAAGCGGGAGTAATTGAAGGCCTCGTCGGAATCATAAACATTATTGACAGACACAAGGGACATTGCCCACTCGGCAACACGATGAGGCGAAAGTCAAAACGCTCCGAATTAAAGTATCTCCCTAGTAACTGGCGGGTTCAGTTACACAAACAGCTTGAGGGGAGCAGGTACGAACTTCCATATCTGGTAGAGGCAGTGTCGGGATGTCGACCTGGTGAGCTAGAAAAAGGTGTCAGAGTAATTTTCTCCGAAGAGAGCGGGCTGTTAACTATCCGGATAGACAACGGAATCAAGGTTACTGACCACAAGGGACAGCCCTGGCGGGAGGTCAGTTACAAAATCGACCAAAACCCGTTGGTTAGAGCTCTGTGCGATATCTGCCGAAATAGTGCACAGGGCAACGGAGAGATGGCGATGATAGTAAACATCGAGAAGACTACCAACTGGCGTGCTGCGCTGTCGTCGGCCGGGCAGAAGCTATGGCCGCGACTAGTGTTTAGGATCTGTCCGTATCATCTCCGCAACGCTGCTGCTAGCGACTGGAAGCGAGCCGGTCTGGCTGACGACGATATCTCGGCTGCACTGGGCCACTGCGTAAGCAAAACCTCTAGTAGCTACGGCCAATTTCAGATCGGCCAAGGAAGCGGCGGAATGATTCCCATAGAGGTAAGGGCTGCTCGACCGATTCTACAAACCCGCAGTCCCACCCCACGAGAACATGTGCGAGTGAATCTGTAACGCCCCGTAAATCACCTCAGGATTGTTCACTGCGGCAAACCCGAACCTAGATCTGCAAAAGCGATTTTATTTTCAACACACATAACGTGGGGTCATTTTCAATCTCATGCTCCCAGAGCCTCACCACCCGCCACCCCAACTGCTCGAGCTGGTTGTCCACTAACCTATCGCGAGCGACATTTCTCGCAAGCTTCTCAGTCCAAAACTCAGTGTTAGATGCTGGTATGGAGCAGTGATCTGGACAGGAATGCCAAAAGCAGCCATCAACGAAGACTGCCAGCTTCGCTTTGACGAAAGCTACGTCTGGCCTACCAGGGAGTCGAGGGTGTACTCGATAGCGCAAGCCTTTTGCCCAGAGCATACGCCTCAGGGCAAGCTCAGGCTTGGTATCCCGACCCCTTATAGCAGCCATATTTCGACGTCGCTGGTCAGGGGTGTGAACGTCCATTGAGGAGGCTCCGTTTGGATTTTAGGGTTTGACCTGGTAACGTGACGACCATTCAACAGAGAGCGCCACGCTATGGAAAGGATTAGGGTTTTTGACATGTTCTGCGGCGGGGGTGGTAGCAGTCTCGGAGCCCGGCTGGCAGGTGCAGAAGTCGTTGGGGGCGTAGACATGTGGCCCGTCGCCACCCAAGCGTTTGGTCTCAATTTCCCTCGTGCCGCAGTCTTCACGGGCGACCTTCGCCTGTTGGCCCCATCTGATGTGATCAAGCAGACCGGGCCGATTGATCTCCTCCTTTCGTCGCCCGAGTGCACGCACCACACTTGCGCGCGAGGTAACAAACCTCGTTCCGAGGAAAGTAAGGAAACCGCGCTTCAGGTGGTTAGATACGCAAAAGAAATGAAGCCTCGGTGGATTGTTCTTGAAAATGTTACACACATGAAGCCCTGGCCTAGATATCCAGAACTAAAGTCTGAACTGGAGTTGCTTGGTTATAACCTTCGTGAACAGATACTTGACTCCGCAGACTTTGGCGTACCACAACGCAGGAAGCGTCTATTCCTTATTGCTGACTTAATATCAGAGCCTGCAGCAGTATATAAAACAAATGAGAAGGTAATATCTGCCAAGGACATCTTAGACCCTGACGGAACCTGGCCAATGACCCCCCTTCGAAAAGAGGGGCGTGCAGCGGATACAATTACACGAGCAGAGAGAGCGATTGCAGCTTTAGGCGACAGCGTTCCATTTCTTCTTGTGTACTATGGTAACGACGGTGCAGGAGGCTGGCAATCTCTTGATGTCCCGCTTCGCACCGTCACCACTGTGGATCGGTTTGCGCTTGTAGTGCCGACTGACTCGGGCCACTACATGCGGATGTTACAACCAAACGAATTACGGCGCGCAATGGGCTTTCCAGGAAATTATATATTCCCGGAAGTCACAAAACGAAATCGAATTCGTCTATTGGGTAATGCTGTATGCTCCCCCGTAATGGCCGCTATTATCAAAAGTCTTAGCACCAAAACTAATACACTGAAAAACGCATCACTCCAGGCCTCCGAGCATGAGTCGCATAGTGATGACTCAGCTCCTCAAGAGTCGCCCGCCGTAGCCTCAGCTTAGGTTCAACATTTAAAAGTTCTGCAGTAGGTTTTGCAAAAAACCTATTGCAGGAGATCAGAAGACAATAATCCTTCACACCGTCTCCAACATCAACAGATAGAACTCCGACGTCGAATATTGAAAGATTAGAATACTGCCTCTTACTTTTACTGTAATAGCGACCCCTTACAGCCTCAGAATACGGTATCAGGACCCCCAATAGATATCTAAAACTTCCAACCTTACCCTGCACGTCATCGCACTCTGGGGTCAGTGTTACTACACACGGTTTTAGAGTACCTAACAGCGCATCATCGACATTCTGCTGCCCGGACAAAAAGAATTCCTGGACCAGAACTTGATTGCAGGTTTGCCCCCACAATTCTAATTGATCAGCATCCCAGCCTTCTTTGTTTATGACTGAGACTACACCTCGACTAGAAGCGAAAGCAGCTGCATTTCCTAGAGTCGAAACAAGATAATGGGCATTTAGGCTCGACTTGGATACGGCTCCCGTTCCAGCGCCAATTTTTTGCTCAAGTAATGCATTCAAGGGTGCGACATCTTCAGCGGATACATGAAGACGATCTTCTAATATGGGTAAAAGTGCTGCATCCATCGCGGAAACAGGTGTTCTTCTAGCTTGTGGCTCACCGACAGCTTCTACTGCCAAGTATGCTAATAGTTGATGCCACTGCTCAAGTGAGCCACCAGCCGCTTTCTGGTGAGCCAAATCAAATAGGCGATAAGTCGAACGGATCGCTGCCTGTGAGACCCGTTCTTCCCATGAGATCGAAAGCAATAGAGCCCCGCAACTCTCAATAGCCAAATTGATTTGTGTCAGGAGTTCCGGTAGTCGTTCTGGATTTTCCTCTAACCCCAGCACCAGACTTTTATCTATGCATCCGAAACCGACAGGGGCAATAAGATCATCGCCTGTACGTGCAAGAATCTCGCGAAACACCTGCTCCGCGTCCTGTGGAAATTGGGTCCAAAAGATTAACGCATAAGGGCCATCACATACGATCTTCTTCAGACAGGCAATAATTGCAAGTGCCTGCTGTGCCATATTATTCATCCCACCATCAACAAGATGAATATCCGAGAAGATTATTCTTACACCATTGTATGGGCTAGGCGGGAGAGGCTTCACCGAGCCAAGATCATAAAGAAATGGCATAGCCCAAAAACCAGCAGAAACTAGAGCAGAATGTATTTTATCTAAATGATCGCGCTCATTATCAACAGCAGCAACTCGAACAAATTTCGGAATCATTTTTCTTCCTTGAACTGGAAAATAACCGCGGCGCCGTCATAAGCTTCAGAAAACTCAAATTCGTCTCGTAGCTCCTCCGCCGAGCACAGGACCAGGCTCCCATCAATCGACTCCATTACCATTTTTGAATAATAGAGACCTAATCCCATACCCTCGGCTCGGTTTGAAACAAATGGCGTGCACAGTTGATCTAGGGGAAGTTCGAAGCCAGGGCCGTTATCAATTATCGCCAACGAACCACTCCTGCGCTCGCTATCCCAACTCGACATAATTAGCACTGCGCCTTGTCTTCCGACTTTTTGAGCTTGATATCTTGCCCAATAAATAGCATTATCGATAATGTTATTTATAGCCCCCATCAAAAGATTCAAAGGCCCACTTACAGGGAAAGAAACCCCATCATCCGAAACGCGGTTCGAGAGTACAAGTTCGTGCCTCTTGAAGCGTCCTGAGTTCATATCAAGAGCTCTGGCCACTAGCTCCCTGGCAGTTATCTTCCTTGGGCGCTCTTTATTCAGCAAAGGTTTGAAAGTATCGAGAAGCTTTCGAAGGTTGGTAATTGTTTGTTCTAGAGTACTCTTACCACTGTTCGCCTCAAGCTGCCTTGTGAGGGTATCGACCCCATGAACCATCTCATGAAAAGCCAAAGACAGGTTCAAACCTGCCATGCCAGAATTGAGCATTACAGTGCGATAGCTATTTAACTGTGCTTGCAATGAGTCAACTACCGGTTTAACCTCAGACTCAATATTATTTTTCTTCGCAATTTCTTTTAACGACTCAAAAGCCTCTTCAACAGGAACTATTTTAGTCTCACCCTTGATGGCCTTATCAATTTCTTTCCGGTGCGGTCCGTGCAAACGCTCAAACTTATCAAAAATGCTGAGCACTACCCGCTGAAGATTTCTATAGGTTAAATTCTCATCGAAACCTTCTCGGTTCGTCTTTTCTTTCAACCCAGAACTGAGAGACAAGTCAAGATCAATATACCCTAGCAAACTGTCCGTACCCAGTTTTCCAGCAGGCCTGTTAATCCTACGGACATTCAAGCCGAGCCAGTCATCTCCCGGCTCCCCATAGTTGAATACGCGGACTTGGTCTCGATAAACCCTTACACCTGCCTGGGATCTGATCCAGTCGGTAATGAGCTTTGCAGACCCTGTTTCCTTAAGTATCTCGGTTCGACGGTGATATGCATAAATCTTCCCCTTTATGGGACCTATACCTTGAAGCATTTCAGGGGAAAGGAAGATTGCTGGCACACCATCCGTGTCGTCCTCTTCAGCCGCCTTAACAAGCTCCAGCCTGTCACCTGCTTTACTTTCAGACGAGGGCTTTAGCCCTTTGTATGCAGGAGGGCTGAACTTATAATCCCAGGAGAAAACACCGTCATCAGACAAGCTAAAGTCAAAAGTCCACATTGCAGCATTTAACATATCCTTAGCTGATGGCAGATCCTCAATATCGCCTTCGCGCCCAGGTAGGTTAAGCACCACCTCAAACGATCCAATTTTATTTATGGGGTTCCCAAGAGAGGTAATTAAACGATACAAGTCCCTAACCTCTCTCTTACTCCACTCACTTCGAGACAGGTCTGTAACCGTCAGCGTAGTGCCGGATTCACCCAAGATAAACTTAGGTGGAGAATTCGTTACGATAGACACAGAAAGACCCTGATCGAGATACTTCCCCCCACCGACCAAGTCGTCCCAGTTAATTGTAAACTCTAGTTCATCCTCATTTTTCTTTTTTGTAACAACATGAACTGTTTCACCTAGTTTTTGAATAGCTAAGCGCCCAACCCCTTTCTCGCCAAGCGGCAGGCGTTTGAACCTAGGCGAAGGCTTTTTGCCAGCAGAGCTTCGCTTGGAATCCGTCCCTACTTCTAGCCACTTTGATTCAATATCACTTAAATTCATCCCACACCCATCATCGGATATGGAAATAAATGGCGTAGGACTCTCCAGGTTTAGAGTCACATCGACTTTTGTCGCATCGGCATCATATGAGTTCTTTACCAGCTCAAACACGGCAAGCCTATCGTGGCCTATCAACTGATCACCGAGCAATTTCAGTACATGAGACTGCACCCGCATTTTTAGACTGGTCAAACTGACACTCCTAGCATGCTTTATCAATCAGCATGTGCATTCTTCCTAAAATAATCCGCTGACAGCTCAAGAATCCTTAAAGCAGCCCATCTTCAGCCGAATCGGCACGATACGCCGGTTCCCGTCGCGGCATTTAGCTATCCTATAGCCAGTAGGCTGAGCGGTACAGAGATCAGCGCCCTTGCAACAGCGAAGCTGGTGAGGCATGGATGCCGAGCCAGGCCCCGGGCGGCTTTTTGCCCGGGGCCTGGACACCAGCGCCGGCAGGGACGCCGGATCGACGGTACAAAACAAGCCACTCTTCCAGGTACACTAGCGGTACAGCACGAAGGTCCTCACCTGTAACGTACCGTTCGCTAACGTACTGATTGCCCTGCACTTTCGCGTACTGTACCGTTTCCTCGTGTAACCCAATGAAACCTAGCGCAACGGTGTCATTGGCGAACTCATAATCCTTTGGTCCACGGTTCGAGTCCGTGTGGGCCCACCAAACATCCACGAAAGCCGCGCATTTGCGCGGCTTTTGCGTTTCTGAAGCTCGGCCAGGAGGTCACAAACTCTGACGATGAGCCGATTAGACAACCTATTCGGCTCACAAAATGAGCCGAATAGCCGCAACTGATAGACGAACATCAGCTCGCCACCCCCTCCAACACCCCATCCACCAGCACTTCCACATACCCCTCCTCCAACTGTTGGTTGGAGAACAGAATCCGATACACCAACGGCGCCACCAGCCGATCGACGATCAGGTCCTTGTCCGGTACAGGCTCACCTCGTGCAACCGCTCGCTCCAGCAGGATGCCGAACTGCGCGCGAGCAATCTCCAGACAGCGCCCGGAGCAATCGCCGCCTGCGGCCAGCAGGTCGAGCACCACGGCGCGGCCTGGTACCGAGGCGGTTTCCTCCATGTATTGGATGCCCCACGCCAGCAAGTCGCCCTTGAGGCTGCCGGTATCGGCCGGCTCGCCATCCGGGCGGATGCGCTGCAGGGCCACGTCGCCCAACAGCTCGTTGAGGTCGCCCCAACGTCGGTAGATAGTCGAGGGCGTGACACCAGCGCGGGCCGCGATCATCGGTACCGTCAACTCGCCACGCTCGCGCTCGTCGAGCAACTCCGTGACAGCCTTGTGCACCGAAGCCTGAACCCTCGCGCTACGACCTCCCGGTCGCACACCCTGATTAGTCGTCATACTCACCCTAACGCAAAGAATTTGCTTTTATCCCGAAACAGGCGCATCGTCTCGCAAAAGCTAAATCTTAGCCTTTGCGAGATCATCATGAAAGACACCTTGTCCAAAAGCGCGCACGAGCGCCGCCCCGGGCTTTCTCGGCGCGGCGCCCTGTGGCTGATCGGGGCGATCCTCATCGCCTTTTCCGCCGCCGCCAGCGCACCAACCCCGCTGTATGCGCTGTACCGCGAAACCTGGGGGTTTTCCGCCGCGCTGCTGACTGTGGTGTTCAGCATCTATGCCGCCGGGCTGCTGCTGACGCTGTTGGTGTTCGGGTCGCTGTCCGATCACATCGGCCGACGCCCGGTGATCGGCGCCGCGTTGCTCCTGCAATTGCTGGCCATGGGGTTGTTCCTAGAAGCCGAATCGGTGCAAGTGCTGATCCTCGCACGCTTGCTCCAGGGCCTGGCCACCGGGCTTGCGACCAGCGTGCTGGGTGCGGCGCTGCTGGATTTCGACCGCGAACGCGGGCCGCTGCTCAACAGCCTCACACCTATGCTCGGGCTGGCCCTGGGGGCATTGGGCAGCGCGTCGTTGATGCAGTTCTCCGGGGAGCCTCTGCACCGGGTATTCATGGTGCTGGCGGGGCTGTTTGCAGTATTTGCCCTCTTGCTGCTACGCCTGCCGGAAAGCATCAGCAGCAAGCCTGGGGCCTTGGCCTCGCTGCGCCCCCAAGTGCGCATCCCACCCCAGGCACGCCGGGCGTTCTGGCGTATGGCCCCGTTGAATGCAAGCCTCTGGGCGCTGGGCGGCTTCTACCTGTCGCTCGGTCCGACCCTGGCCCGGGAAGTGACCACGGTCCATGCGCCACTGATCGGCGGCGCCCTGGTTTCCGTGCTCACGGGGTTCGGCGCGCTGGGTATCTTCATCCTGCGTAACAAGCCAGCGCCAACGATTCTGCGCCGAGGTGGCCTTGCTCTGTTGCTGGGGCTGCTGCTGACGCTAATAGGCGTCGACACCGGCAATGCCTGGCTGTTCTTCCTCGGCACCGCTGCGGCGGGCATGGGCTTTGGCGGCGGCTTCCTCGGCGCGCTGCGCTCGGTAATGCCGTTGGCCCATGCCCATGAGCGCGGGGGCCTGATGGCAGGCTTCTATGTATTGAGCTACCTGGCCTTCAGCCTGCCGGCCATTCTCGCAGGCCTGGCCACCCAGCACTTTGGGTTGATCGTCACCACCAATGGCTATGCCTGCGTGCTGGCATTGGCCACCTTGCTGGTGGTACTGCGCAGCCAGCGCGAGCCCGACCCTGTGCTGGCCACGCCCAGTTAACGGCAGTGCGTGCCTTGCTCACGGGGTAGGGGGCTGGCTAGGCTAGGGCATCCCTCACTGAGACGCACCATGCCAGACGCCCGCCCCATCGCCCTCGACGAAATCGACCGCCAGCTCATCGCGCTATTGCAGATCAACGCCCGCGAAAGCGTGGCCACCCTCGCCCGTCACCTGGGCATCGCACGCACCACGGTCACCTCGCGGCTGACACGCCTGGAGAAGAACAAGGTCATCACCGGCTACGGCGTGCGCCTGGGCCAGCGCCTGGCCGGAGGCGGCCTGCAGGCCTATGTGGGCATCACGGTACAGCCGCGCTCGGGCAAGGACGTGGTGCGCCGCCTGAGTGCCATGGGCCAGGTGCAGCAACTGTGCGCGGTAAGCGGCGAATTCGACTATGTGGCTTGGCTGCACAGTGAATCGCCCGAGCAACTCGACCAACTGCTCGACCAGATCGGCGGGCTGGAAGGGGTGGAGAAGACCACCACATCGATCATTCTCAGCAGCAAGGTAGATCGTGGACAACCGACGTAATCAATCGTCACTTGGCGCTACATGTTCGTCATATAGACAACAAAGACTGCATATCGACAGCACTCTGCATCTTAATTACGAACACCCCGCTCCCTAAAATGACTGCCAGGCATTTCCTATACTCAGGCTCCGCGTATCGCGCAGCCCTCCTGGCAAGGTCACTTCATGAACAAGAACAACCGCCACCCGGCCGACGGCAAGAAGCCCATCACCATCTTCGGCCCGGACTTCCCCTTCGCCTTCGATGACTGGCTGGAGCACCCCGCAGGGCTGGGCAGCATTCCGGCTGAGCGCCACGGCGAAGAAGTAGCGATCGTCGGTGCCGGCATCGCGGGCCTGGTGGCGGCCTACGAACTGATGAAGCTGGGCCTCAAGCCTGTGGTGTACGAAGCCTCCAAGCTGGGCGGGCGGCTGCGCTCGCAAGCCTTCAACGGCACCGACGGCATCGTCGCGGAACTGGGCGGCATGCGCTTTCCGGTCTCATCCACGGCGTTCTATCACTATGTCGACAAGCTGGGCCTGGAAACCAAGCCATTCCCCAACCCGCTGACGCCCGCCTCGGGCAGCACGGTGATCGACCTCGAAGGCCAGACCTACTACGCCGAAAAGCCCGCCGACCTGCCCAGTTTGTTCCACGAAGTTGCCGAAGCCTGGGCCGATGCCCTGGAGGACGGCGCACGCTTCGGCGAGATCCAGCAGGCCATTCGCGAGCGCGATGTGCCGCGTCTGAAAGCGCTGTGGAATACCCTGGTACCGCTGTGGGACGACCGCACCTTCTACGACTTCGTCGCCAGTTCCAAGGCCTTCGCCAAGCTGAGCTTCCAGCACCGCGAGGTGTTCGGCCAGGTCGGCTTCGGCACTGGCGGCTGGGACTCGGACTTCCCCAACTCGATGTTGGAAATCTTTCGCGTGGTGATGACCAACTGCGACGATCACCAGCACCTGGTCGTCGGCGGCGTCGAGCAGGTGCCCCAGGGTATCTGGCGCCACGTTCCTGAACGCTGCGCCCATTGGCCAGCGGGCACCAGCCTGCGCGCCCTGCATGGCGGCGCGCCGCGCACCGGGGTAAAACGCATCGCCCGCGCCGCCGATGGGCGCCTGGCGGTCACCGACAACTGGGGCGACACGCGCCACTACGCCGCCGTGCTCACCACCTGCCAGAGCTGGCTGCTGACCACCCAGATCGACTGCGAGGAGTCGCTGTTCTCGCAGAAGATGTGGATGGCCCTGGACCGCACGCGCTACATGCAGTCGTCGAAGACCTTCGTGATGGTCGACCGCCCGTTCTGGAAGGACAAGGACCCACAAACCGGCCGCGACCTGATGAGCATGACCCTCACCGACCGCCTCACCCGCGGCACCTACCTGTTCGACAACGGCGACGACAAGCCGGGGGTGATCTGCCTGTCCTACGCCTGGATGAGCGACGCCCTGAAGATGCTGCCGCACCCAGTGGAAAAGCGCGTGCAACTGGCCCTGGACGCGCTGAAGAAGATCTACCCCAAGACCGACATCGCCGGGCATATCATCGGCGACCCCATCACCATCTCCTGGGAAGCCGACCCCTACTTCCTCGGTGCCTTCAAAGGCGCGCTGCCCGGCCACTACCGCTACAACCAGCGCATGTACGCGCACTTCATGCAGCAGGACATGCCCGCCGAGCAGCGCGGCATGTTCATCGCCGGTGACGACGTGTCGTGGACGCCGGCCTGGGTGGAAGGCGCGGTGCAGACGTCGCTCAATGCGGTGTGGGGTATCATGAACCACTTCGGCGGCAAGACCCACGCGGACAACCCCGGCCCTGGGGATGTGTTCCACGAGATCGGGCCGATCGCCCTGGCCGACTGACGACGAGGAGGCGCCATGCGCATCGCCCTGTTCCAGGGCGCGTCCAAGCCACTGGACGTGCCCGGCAACCTCGAACACCTGCAGCACCAGGCGCACCTGGCCGCCCAGCGCGGCGCCCAGTTGCTGGTGTGCCCGGAGATGTTCCTGAGCGGTTACAACATTGGCCTGGATGCGGTGCAACGCCTGGCCGAAGCCGATGACGGCCCCTCGGCCATGGCCGTGGTGGAAATCGCCCAGGCCCAGCGCATCGCCATTGCCTACGGCTACCCGGAGCGGGCCGAGGACGGCACGTTGTACAACAGCGTGCAGTTGATCGACGCCCATGGCCGCAGCTTGTGCAACTACCGCAAGACCCACCTGTTCGGCGAACTCGACCGGTCGATGTTCAGCCCAGGCCCCGACCATTTCCCCGTGGTGGAGATGGACGGCTGGAAGCTCAGCTTGCTGATCTGCTACGACATCGAGTTCCCAGAGAATGCCCGGCGCCTGGCCTTGGCCGGCGCCGAGCTGCTGCTGGTGCCGACCGCCAACATGACGCCCTACGACTTCACCTGCCAGGTCACCGTGCGCTCGCGAGCGCAGGAGAACCAGTGCTACCTGGTCTACGCCAACCACTGCGGCGCCGAAGGCGATGTGCAGTATTGCGGGCAGAGCAGCATCATCGGCCCGGACGGCAGCCTGCTGGCCATGGCCGGGCAGGATGAATGCCTGTTGCTGGCGGATGTGGAGCGTGAGCGAGTGGTGCGTGGGCGCGAGGCGTTTCCCTACCTGGCGGACCTGCGCCAGGATCTGCATCGGCGGTGATGCCAAGGGCCTCTTCGCGGGCGAGCCCGCTCCTACAGGAACAGCGACGCTCTTGAGGCCAGCGGTGAGCCTGTAGGAGCGGGCTCGCCCGCGAAGAGGCCAGTACAGCCACCACAAATGCACTAGCATGGACCCCATGCCCAACCACACCCGCCACCTCATCCTCGGCAACGGCCTGCACCTTACCCTGCGCCATGCCCCTCGCCTGAGCCGCGCCGCCGCTGCGCTGCAGGTGCACGCTGGCAGCCACGACGCGCCCGCGAAGTGGCCAGGCCTGGCGCATTTCCTCGAGCATCTGTTCTTCCTTGGCACCCCACGCTTCCCGCTGGAAGACGGGCTGATGCGCTACGTCCAGGGCCTGGGCGGGCAAGTCAACGCCAGCACCCGCGAGCGCACCACCGATTTCTTCTTCGAATTACCGCCCCAGGCCTTGGACGGTGGGCTCGAACGCTTGTGCCAAATGCTCGCCGAACCCGACCTTGGCCTGGAACGGCAACAGCGCGAACGCGAAGTGATCCACGCCGAATTCATCGCCTGGTCGCGCAACCCACAGGCTCGCCATCAGTTCGCCCTGCTCCAGGCGGTCTCGCCTCGGCACCCGCTAAGCGGCTTCCACGCGGGCAACCGCTACAGACTCGCCCTGCACGACCCAGCATTCCAGCGAGCCCTGTGGCAGTTTCACCAGGGCTTCTACCAAGGCGGGCAGGTCACCCTGAGCCTTTGCGGCCCGCAGCCACTGGATGAATTGGAAGCGTTGGGGCGGGCCCATGGTCGCCTGTTCGCCGAAGGCGCAAGACGCGCCCAGTGCGCACCTCCCCCACTGCTGGACAGCCCCCTCCAGCCACTGCGCAACACACATGGCCTTGACCTGCTGTTCGCCCATGAGCAACTGCCCGACGGCGCGCCGCAGGCACTGGAACTGTTGCTGGCCAGCCTCACCGACAACCGCCCAGGCGGCTGGCTGTCGGCATTGCGCACTCGCGAAGTATTGCAGGCCTGCCAGGCGCAACCGTTGTACGCCTTCGCCGGGCAGTTGCTGTGGCATATCCACCTGGACCTGAACCCCAACGCCTCGGTCGAGCACATCCAGGCGTTGTTGCACGGCTGGCTGGGGTTCATCCAGCGCACCGGCACGCAGCACCTCGAACAGGAATTCGCGCACCTTCAGCGCCGACGCGAACGAACGGCCAGCGCCTTGACGCTGGCCCGACGCGATGCCAGCGGGCAACCCTTCCAAGACCTGGACGAGGCTGGCCGGGCAGCCTTGCAGGCCCTGCTCGCCAGCCTTCCCACGGGGGAGTTCGGCGATTGGCAATTACCGCCGATAGAACCGCTGCTGCTCGCCGAACTGCCCCCGGCCGATACGCACGCCTTGCCCAACGGCCTGACGACCAGCAGCGTGTTGCCCACCTCGCGCGACTACACCGCCGTGCACCTGCGCTGGCAGGTCCGCTCGGCCTTGCACAAGCGCGCCCTGCCCATCCTCCAGCAGGCTTTGCGCCCTTTGCAGGAGCGCGCCGAACGCGCTTCGGTGCAGTTGAGCCTGAAGGCCGTGGGGCAAACCTGGGAGATGCGCTGCTGCGGCGTCGCGCCCGCCGTGGTCCGCACGCTGCAGCAGGCACTCGAGCGGCTGCGTACACCCACGCACTGGCAGGTGCAGCCAGAACATCCTGCGGCACCGATGCCGCTGCACGCGCTAATGAAGGCACTGCCTGATGCGCTGCACCCCGACGCCAGACCGGTTACCCCTGACGACAGGCTCGACCAGCAAGGGCTGGACAGGCTCTGGGCCGAAACGCGCTGGCACGGTTTAGCCATGGGCTTCGACGAACATTCCCTGCCGACGCTGGCCACCGCCCTGAAGCATTTGATGGGGCACCACGCCCCCGCCATCGCCCCGCCCGCGCTTTCCGGTCGCAGGTGGCGCCAACAGCCGCTGCCCGGTAGCGAACAAGCCCTGCTGCTGTTCTGCCCTTTGCCGATGAACCTCCAGGCCAGCGGCAGGCTGCTTGCTCAGCTGTTGCAGGGCCGGGTGTACCAGCGGCTGCGAGTGGAGTTGCAACTGGGCTACGGGGTCTTCAGCGCCTACCGCCAGCTCGAGGGCTGCGCGGGCCTGCTGTTCGGCGTGCAGTCGCCGCATGCGAGCCACAGCGAGATTCTTCAGCACCTGACACAGCTACTCGAGGAAGGCGTAAGCCTCGACCTCGATGCCCGCCAGGCACTGGCCGAGCAGTTCGAAGTGGCCGCCATGAGCAATGAAACACTCATCGAATGGGCATGGCAGACACAACTGGCTACACACACTTCGAATCTTTCCGACATGCGTAGGTCTATTCTGATGACTGCACAAGCAGACTTGGACGACGTCTTGTCACACCTGCTGTCAGCCGAACATGGCTGGTTATGCTTGGCGAACGGCCCCGCCCCCCAGTGGGAAATGGCTGAGCAATGGCAAACAGGCGTTACCTTGAATCAACCCCAGAGGAAGGAGTAAGCCCATGTGGACCAAACCTGCATACACTGACCTGCGTATCGGCTTCGAAGTCACGATGTACTTCGCCAACCGCTGATCCATGGCGGTGGTTCAACGCCTCGGCCCGCCGAGGCGTTGTCGTTTTTGACAGGCCAGGTAGACCGCGACCATGTACATCCAGATTCTTGGCTCCGCCGCCGGTGGCGGCTTTCCCCAGTGGAACTGCAATTGCGCGAACTGCAAGGGCTACCGTGACGGCACTCTGCGCGCCACGGCGCGTACCCAGTCGTCGATCGCGCTGTCCGATGACGGCGAGCACTGGGTACTGTGCAACGCCTCGCCGGACATTCGCGCGCAGCTGCAAGCCTTCGCGCCCATGCAACCAGCACGCGCCCTGCGCGACACCGGCATCGACGCGATCATCCTGCTCGACAGCCAGATCGACCACACCACCGGCCTGCTCAGCCTGCGCGAAGGCTGCCCGCACCAAGTGTGGTGCACCGAGATGGTCCACCAGGACCTGACCACCGGTTTCCCGCTGTTCAACATGCTCGACCACTGGAACGGTGGCCTGGTGTGGAACCCCATCGCCCTGGAAGGCAGCTTCGTCATCCCCGCCTGCCCGAACCTCAGGTTCAGCCCTTTCCCACTGCGCAGCGCGGCGCCGCCCTACTCGCCCCATCGCTTCGACCCACACCCCGGCGACAACCTGGGCCTGCTCGTGGAAGACCTGCGCAGCGGCGGCAAGCTGTTCTACGCCCCGGGCCTGGGGCAAGTGGACGACAAGCTGCTGGCAATGATGCACAGCGCCGACTGCCTGCTGGTAGACGGCACGCTGTGGGACGACGATGAAATGCAGCGCCGCGGCGTCGGCACCCGCACCGGCCGCGAAATGGGCCACCTGGCGCAGAATGGCGCAGGCGGCATGCTCGAGGTGCTGGATGGCTTCCCGCGCCAGCGCAAGGTGCTTATCCACATCAACAACACCAACCCGATTCTCGACGAAGACTCGCCGCAGCGGGCCGAAGTGCATCGCCGAGGCGTGGAAGTCGCCTACGATGGCATGAGTATCGAGTTGTAGGAGAACGCTGGCGGCCCTATGAACGACATCCACCCCCTGTCCCCCACCGAGTTCGAGCAGGCCCTGCGCGCCAAGGGCGCCTACTACCACATCCACCACCCCTACCACGTGGCGATGTACGAAGGCCGCGCCACCCGCGAGCAGATCCAGGGCTGGGTGGCCAACCGTTTCTACTATCAGGTGAACATTCCACTGAAGGATGCCGCGATCCTGGCCAACTGCCCGGACCGGGAAATCCGCCGCGAGTGGATACAACGCCTGCTCGACCACGATGGCGCCCCCGGCGAGGACGGCGGCATCGAGGCCTGGCTGCGCCTGGGCCAGGCGGTCGGCCTCGACCCCGACCAGTTGCGCTCCCAGGAACTGGTGCTGCCCGGCGTGCGCTTCGCCGTCGACGCCTACGTCAACTTCGCCCGCCGCGCCAGCTGGCAGGAAGCGGCCAGCAGCTCGCTGACCGAACTCTTCGCCCCGCAGATCCACCAGTCGCGGCTGGACAGCTGGCCCCAGCACTACCCCTGGATCGACCCGGCCGGCTACGACTACTTCCGCACCCGCCTGGGCCAGGCCCGGCGCGACGTCGAGCACGGCCTGGCGATCACCCTGGCGCACTTCACCAGCGCCCAGGCGCAGCAGCGCATGCTCGAGATCCTGCAATTCAAGCTGGATATCCTCTGGAGCATGCTCGACGCCATGAGCATGGCCTATGAACTGCACCGCCCGCCCTACCACACCGTCACCGACCAGCGCGTCTGGCACAAGGGAGTCGCCCCATGAGTTTCGACCGCACGCAAACCCCGCGCTGGTGCCCCGGCTACCGCTTCCAGTACGAGCCCGCGCAGCAAGGCCATGTGCTGCTGTACCCCGAAGGCATGATCAAGCTGAACGAAAGCGCCGGCCTGATCGGCGCATTGATCGACGGTCAGCGCGACGTGGCGGCGATCATCGACGAGCTGCAGCAGCGCTTCCCCGACGTGCCGGAAGTGGCCGACGACATCGAGCAATTCATGGAGGTGGCCCGTGCCGAACACTGGGTCGAACTCGCCTGAGGTGCCGGTCGGCCTGCCGCTGTGGCTGCTGGCCGAGCTCACCTACCGCTGCCCCTTGCAGTGCCCGTACTGCTCCAACCCCCTGGACTTCGCCCAGCAAGGCCAGGAGCTGAGCACCGAGCAGTGGTTCAAGGTGATGGCCGAGGCACGCGAGATGGGCGCGGCGCAAATCGGTTTTTCCGGGGGCGAGCCGCTGGTGCGCCAGGACCTCGCCGAACTGATCGGCGAGGCGCGGCGCCTGGGCTTCTACACCAACCTGATCACCTCCGGCATCGGCCTGACCGAGGCCAAGATCGCCGCCTTCCGCGAGGCGGGGCTGGACCATATCCAGATCAGCTTCCAGGCCAGCGACGAGCAGGTGAACAACCTGCTGGCCGGCTCGCGCAAGGCCTTCGCGCAGAAGCTGGAAATGGCTCGTGCAGTGAAAGCCCATGGCTACCCCATGGTGCTCAACTTCGTCACCCACCGGCATAACATCGACCGCATCGACCGCATCATCGAGCTGTGCATCGCCCTGGAGGCCGACTTCGTCGAACTCGCCACTTGCCAGTTCTATGGCTGGGCGCACCTCAACCGGCTCGGCCTGCTGCCCACCCGCGCGCAACTGGAGCGAGCCGAGCGCGTCACCAACGAATACCGGGAACGGCTCAAGGCCGATGGCAGCCCGTGCAAGCTGATCTTCGTCACCCCCGACTACTACGAGGAACGCCCCAAGGCCTGCATGAACGGCTGGGGCAGCCTGTTCCTGACCATCACCCCCGACGGCACCGCCCTGCCCTGCCACGGCGCCCGGCAACTGCCAGTGCAGTTCCCCAACGTGCGTGACCACGACCTGCGGCATATCTGGTACGACTCGTTCGGCTTCAACCGCTTTCGTGGTTTCGACTGGATGCCCGAGCCCTGCCGCTCCTGCGACGAGAAGGAAAAGGACTTCGGCGGCTGCCGCTGCCAGGCGTTCATGCTCACCGGCGATGCCAGCAAGGCCGACCCGGTGTGTGCCAAGTCGCCGGAGCATGGCGTGATCCTCAAGGCCCGCGAAGAAGCCGAGCACGCCACCTTGGGCATCGAGCAACTGACCTTCCGCAACGAGCGTAATGCCCATGTCATCGCCCGCGGCTGAGTTCAGCGCCGCCCAGGCGGTGGCGGCGGGCACCGACTTTGCCGAGCTGAAGGTGGGTGCCGAGGGTTTGGTTTGGAATGAGTTCCGCCCCAGCGACGGCGCCTGCCGGCTCTGGCATTGGCAGCAAGGCCAGGCGCGCTGCCTGACGCCGGATGGCTTCAGCGTGCGCAGCCGGGTCTACGAATATGGCGGCGGCAGTTTCTGCCTCGGGGGCGATGGGGTGGTGTTCGTCAACGAACAGGACCAGCAGCTTTATACCCAGGCACTGGACGGCAGCGCTCCGCGCCCGCTCACCCAGCAAGTCGACTGCCGCTATGGCGATGTGCAGTGGCACGACGGCCAGGTGCTGGCGGTGGAGGAGCGTCACGCCGGGCAAGTGGAGCATCGCCTGGTCGCCATCGCTGAAAGCGAAAGGGCGGTGCTCGCCGAAGGCGCCGACTTCTATGCTGCCCCCACCCTGAGCGACGATGGCACGCGCCTGGCCTGGGTCGAATGGGACCGCCCGGCCCAACCCTGGACCCACACCCGCTTAATGTGTCGGGAGCGAAAAGCCGAGGGGGGCTGGGGCGCTGCCTATTGCGTGGCAGGAACGGACGAGTCGCTGCAACAGCCGCGCTTCGATACGCAAGGCCGACTGTATTGCCTCTCCGATCGCAACGGCTTCTGGCAACCCTGGGGCGAACACGACGGCAACTGGCAAGCGCTCCCCGCCACACCCGCCGACCACGCCGCCGCGCCTTGGCAACTCGGCGCCAGCACCTGGCTGGCGCTGGGCCCGAACAGCTATGTGGCCAGCTGGTTCGAAGACGGTTTCGCACAGCTTGGGCTGCGGATGGACGACGGCGAAATGCAGCGTTTCGCCAGCCCCTACAGCCGTTTTCGCAGCCTGGCGATGGATGACCAGCAGCTGTATGCCATCGCCGCGTCGCCACTCAGTCCGCCTGCGGTCATCGCCATCGACCGCCGCAGCCACGTGGTCAGCGTACTGGCCGGCGGCGCCGAACTGCTGCCCAGCGCGCGTATCAGCCTGCCTGAGCCCATCCACTACCCCAGCGGCGACGGCAACGCCCATGGCTTCTTCTACCCGGCCATGAGCGGCGACACGCCACCGCCACTGCTGGTGTTCATCCATGGCGGCCCCACCTCGGCGTGCTACCCGGTGCTCGACCCGCGCATCCAGTACTGGACCCAACGCGGCTTCGCCGTCGCCGACCTCAACTACCGTGGCAGCACCGGCTTCGGCCGCGACTATCGGCAAGCGCTGCACCTGCGCTGGGGCGAGCTGGACGTTCAGGACGCCTGCGCGGTGGTCGGCTACCTGGCCGGGCGCGGTTTGGTCGATAGGCGCAAGGCGTTCATTCGTGGCGGCAGCGCCGGTGGCTACACCACCCTGTGCGCACTGGCCTTCCATGACGTGTTCCGCGCTGGCGCCAGCCTCTATGGGGTCAGCGACCCACTGGCCCTGGGCCGGGTCACCCACAAGTTCGAAGGCGATTACCTGGACTGGCTGATCGGCGATGCGCAGGCCGATGCCGAGCGTTACCGACAGCGCACACCCTTGCTGCACGCCAGCCGTATCACGGTGCCGGTGATCTTCTTCCAGGGCGAACTGGACGCGGTGGTAGTTCCCGAGCAGACCCGGGCCATGCTGGACGCGCTAGCAGCCAATGGGCTGGAGGCAGAGGGGCATTTCTACGCCGGTGAGCGACATGGGTTTCGCAATGCGCAGAACCTGGCCCATGCGTTGGAGCAAGAATGGAAGTTCTATTGCCGGGTATTGGGCCAATAAGCACCGGGGCCGCATGGCGGCCCCGGTTTATTCAGCGTTTGGCGATGATGTACACCGCGTGCACGATCCCCGGGATGTAGCCCAGCAAGGTCAGCAGGATATTCAGCCAGAATGCCCCAGCGAAACCCACCTGCAGAAACACGCCCAGCGGCGGCAGGATAATAGCGATGATGATGCGGATGAAGTCCATGCAAGTCTCTCCAGGGTACGTTCTCAACACAGACTAGCTGGGCATGCCAGAGGTTCCACTGGCCCTATGAGATCATTGTCGACGCTGCAACCACCAGGCAAAAAAAACGCCCCGGGCCGAGAACGCCAGGCCAGGGGCGATGCGCAGACTACGCCAGACGGTTCGTTGAATTCGTAAGATCAGGCAGACGCCTTGCGCCGTTCGTGCTGGCGCGCATGCAACCGGGCGAAGGCGCGGGCCAGGCGCAGCAGCATTTCGTCGATATTGCCCCGGCTCACGGTCAGCGCCGGTGAGAAGCGCAGCACGTCCGCCTGCGGGGCCGCGAGCAGCAAGCCCTCCTGCAAGGCCGCCTCGACCACCTCGGCCGCCTGCGCTTCACGCAACTGCAAGGCCCACAGCAACCCCTGCCCACGCACCTCACCCTGCCCATAGCGCCCAGCCAGTCGGCTGAGGCCATCGCGCAGGTGCCGACCACTGTCGCACACGCGCTCGAAGAAACCTGGCTCCAGCACGCTGTCCAGCACGGCCAGGCCCGCCGCGCTCATCAGCGCGTTGCCATGGTGGCTGCCTTCCAGCTCGCCAGGCTCGGCGCAACAGGCGGTACCTCGGGCCAGCAGCGCCGCCAGCGGCACACCACCACCCAGGCCCTTGCCCAGGGTGATGATGTCGGCGCGCACCTCGTAGGTCTGCTCGGCCAACAGGGCGCCGCAGCGCCCCATGCCGGTCTGCACCTCGTCGAGGATCAGCAGGATGCCCAGCTCGCGACACAGCTGCTCGACGCCCTTGAGGTAGTCGCGCGTCGCCGGAATCACCCCGGCCTCGCCCTGGATCGGCTCCAGCATGATCGCCACGGTGCGCGAGTCGACCTCGGCATGCAGCGCCGCCAAATCATTGAACGGCACCTTGCTGAACCCCGGTAGGCCGGGCTCGCAGCGGTTGCACGGCAGCGGGTCGGAGGCGGCCAGCGCCCCCAGGCTGCGGCCATGGCAACCCTGGCTGGCGGTGATGATGTGGTAGGCGCCGTTGCGGTGCAGCTGGCCCCACTTGCGCGCCAGCTTGATCGCCCCCTCGCAGGCCTCGGCGCCGCTGTTGAGCAGGTAGGCCTGGTCGCTGCCGGTGCTCTGGCACAATCGCTCGACCAGGCTCAGCAGGCCCGCACTACGATAGCCCGCGCCTGGGTTTATCAGCGCCTGCGCCTGGCCGGCCAGGGCCTTGGCCAGCACGCCGGGGCTGTGGCCCAGGCTGTTCACCCCGCCGCCTTGGGTGAAGTCCAGGAAGGCGTGGCCCTCGCTGTCCCACAACCACGACCCCTGGCCACGTACGAATACCTGAGGCGCCCGCTCGACGCTGGCCATCAGGCGCTCTCGCGCACGCTGCGGGGTGCCCGCTTCGTACGAGGCGGCAGGCAAGGGCTCGGCAACCACGGGGGCCGAGCGGCGCAGCTTGAACAGGTTCATGAGGGCTCCAGGCAATCACGCAAGGCTCAGGCCTCGGTCTACGCCGCAGGTCCATGTTCAGCCTTGCCTATCGAAATACTTTTTCAATCGGGGTCGTCACCTGCACATACAGCACTTCAGACCACCGGAATACGGGGATAGACTAGGCATGTCGCGGTATTGCGGCCATTTCGTTTTTTCAGCTTTTTCGATAAGCAGGACTTATGGATTTTCGCCAACTGCGTTATTTCGTCGCGGTCTATGAAGAAGGGCATGTCGGCCGCGCCGCCGAGCGCTTGTCATTGTCCCAGCCAGCGCTCTCACAGCAGATCCGCCAGCTTGAGCACAGCCTCGACCTGAGCCTGTTCGAGCGCAGCAACAAGCGCCTGCTGCCCACGCTGGCCGCTCACACCCTGTACAACCACGCCCTGCCCCTGCTCGACGGCCTGCAACGTGCCCAGGAGGCCATGCGCAGCTTCAAGGGCCAGTCGCTGCGTACCCTGGCCATCGGCGTGTTGCAAACCGTACGCCCAGGCCTGGTGCCGCAGTTGCTGGAGCGCGTACGGCGGGCACAGCCGCATCTGGTGGTGCAGATCTACGAGCTGTCGGGCCTGGAAATCGAGCGGCGGCTGCTAAACGGCAACCTGGATATCGGCATCAGCTACCTGCCACCCCGCCAACCCGGCCTGCATGGGCAACTGCTGTACGAAGACGAGCTGCAACTGGTCATCCCCAATACCCATCCCTTGAAGGACTTCAAGAAGGTCTCGCTCAGGCAAGCCGCCGAATTGCCCATGCTGATGCTCGGCGAAGAGTTCCAGATCCGTCAGATCTGGCAGGCACAACTGGCCAACCTGGGGCGCAGGCCGCAGGTGCAGGCAGAAATGAACAACATGGCAGGTATTCTCGACAGCCTGGCCCATACGGCACTGGTGACCATTCTGCCGGGGCGGGCCAAGGAAGCCGACGAAGATGGCCAGGGCCTGCTGTGGAAGCCCTTGAGCGAGCCCAGGGTGCCGCTCGAGGTCGGCCTGGTGTACCGCGATGCCCAGCGCCAGCAGGCATCGGTGGAGCTGCTGCGGACCCTGCTCGAAGCGCAAAGCGATACCCGGCCAGGGGGGTTGTCGCCGCAAGACACACCCAGCTAAAAACGCGGACGAAGAAAACCCCGCCGAAGCGGGGTTCTCTAGACTGTTTCCCTGACATCCCTATCGCCCCACCATCCTGGCGGGAATCCTACGTAATCCCTGTTCTGTCCTTGCGCTTCCTGCGCTACGTCCATGTGAGAAAGATTACGCGTGGATCCAATGTTAGAAAAGAGGCGAAAAGTCACCGCGTCATGTAAGCAAAAGCTTACATGGTCGGCGTTTTTTACCCCTAGAACTGCTCCGCCTCCAGCAGGTACAGCGACTCGCTGCCCGCCTTCACCGAGGCCACCAACGAATCCACCCGCGGCAACAGGCGCGCGAAGTAGAAGCGTGCAGTGCCGAGCTTCGCCCCGTAGAAGGCTTCATCGCCTTCGCCGGCCTTGGCAGCACGGGCCATCAGCGCCCACATGTAGGCGTAGGCCACGTAGCCAAAGGCGTGCAGGTATTCCACCGATGCCGCGCCAATTTCATTGGGGTTGCCCTTGGCCTGGTCCAGCCCCCATTCGGTCAGCCCATCGAGCTGGTCCAGGGCGGCCGCCAGCGGCGCGGTGAACTCGCCCAGCTCGTTGCCGGCACTGCCGATGAACTGGCGGATTTCGTCGGAGAACAGGCGGTAGTAGGCGCCGCCGCTGGCGACGACCTTGCGGCCCATCAGGTCCAGGGCCTGGATACCGTTGGTGCCTTCGTAGATCTGGGTAATGCGCACGTCGCGCACCAACTGTTCCTGGCCCCACTCGCGGATATAGCCATGGCCGCCGAACACTTGCTGGCCGTGCACCGTACACTCCAGGCCCAGGTCGGTGAGGAATGCCTTGGCCACCGGAGTCAGCAGGGCCACCAGCTCATCGCTGCGCTTGCGGGTGGCGGGGTCTTCGCTGTACTTGGCGCTGTCCAGCTGCATGGCCACGTAGGTGGAGAATGCGCGACCGCCTTCGATCAACGCTTTCATGGTCAGCAGCATGCGGCGCACGTCCGGGTGGACGATGATCGGGTCGGCCGCCTTTTCCTTGGCCTGCGGGCCGGTCGGGGCGCGGCTTTGCAGACGGTCACGGGCGTATTCGACGGCGTTCTGATAAGAGCGCTCGGCCGAGGCCAGGCCCTGGATACCCACGCCCAGGCGCTCGTAGTTCATCATGGTGAACATGGCCGCCAGGCCCTTGTTCGGTTCACCGACGATATAGCCAACCGCTTCATCGAAGTTCATCACGCAGGTGGCCGAGGCCTGGATGCCCATCTTGTGCTCGATCGAGCCGCAGGTGGCCGGGTTGCGTGCACCCAGGCTGCCGTCTTCGTTGACCATGAACTTCGGCACCAGGAACAGCGAGATGCCCTTCGGCCCCGCTGGCGCATCGGGCAGCTTGGCCAGCACCAGGTGGATGATGTTCTCGGTCAGGTCGTGCTCGCCGCCGGTGATGAAGATCTTCGTGCCGCTGACCTTGTAGCTGCCATCGGCCTGGGGCTCGGCCTTGGTGCGGATGATGCCCAGGTCGGTGCCGGCATGGGGCTCGGTCAGGCACATGGAGCCTGCCCAGACACCGGCGTACATGTTCGGCAGGTACTTTTCCTTGAGCGCTTCGCTGGCGTGGGCGTTGATCGACAAGCAGGCGCCGGCAGTCAGCATCGGGTACAGGCCGAACGACAGGCTGGAGGCGTTGACCATTTCCTCGACCTGCGCCGAGATCGCCTTGGGCATGCCCATGCCGCCGAACAGCGGGTCGCCACCGACGCCAACCCAACCGCCTTCGGCGTAGGTGTTGTAGGCGTCGATGAAGCCGGCCGGGGTGCGCACCGCACCGTTGTCCCAGTGGCAGCCCTCTTCGTCGGCGGCGCGGCTGAGCGGGGCGATGGTCTTGCTGGTGACCTTGCCGGCTTCTTCCAGCACGGCCAGGGCGGTTTCGGCATCCACGGCGTCGGCCAGGCCGGGCAACTGGGCCCAGAGGTCGGCAACGTTGAAGACTTCATTGAGTACGAAGCGCATGTCGCGCAACGGCGCTTTATAGTCAGCCATTACAACCTCTCGCTAGCAGAGTCGGGCGGTTTGTACCGCGCATTGGAATGTGCAGCAGTGTACCCGAACAACTTTTGCGAGACATAGAGTCATCAGTCGACTATTTGGTCGAGTTAAGTCACGCCGTACGGATGGCGCCTCGACGCACTTGCTGGCCTGCCAGCATTACGCAGTTACGCCCGGCACCCTTGGCGGCATACAGGGCCTGGTCGGCAGATTTCAGCACTTCTTCCGGGTTGCGGTGCTCGGCCAGACGCTCGGCAACGCCAATACTGATGGTCACCGACACAGTGCTGCCCGCAGCGCCTGCACGGCGCTGACGGCCGGTGGAGTCGTCATGGGGGCGGCTGTTCTGGTCACGTAACTGGATCGCGTAGTTGGCGATCATCTCGCGCACCGCTTCCAGGTGCGGCAGGCACTCTTCAGCGGTCTTGCCGGCGAACACCAGGGCGAACTCCTCGCCACCATAGCGGTAGGCACGCCCACCGCCCGTCACCTTAGACAACCGGCTGGCGACCAGGCGCAGCACCTGGTCGCCGACATCATGGCCATGGGTGTCGTTGAATTTCTTGAAATGGTCGACATCGCTCATGGCGATCACATAGTTGCGCCCAAGGCGCTGCATGCGCTCGTTCAGCGCACGACGCCCCGGCAGGCCGGTCAGCTCGTCGCGGAAGGCCATCTGGTAGGCCTCGTGGGACACGGCGGCCGCGATCATCAGCATCACCTGGCTGCACATGATGTTCAGGGTGAAGGGCAGGATGAACGTTTGCGGCAGCATCCAGAAGATCCCCAACAAGCCGATCACCTGCGCCGCGTGCAACGGCCTTGGCTCGCGCAGGTACTGCACCACCAGCAGGATGAACACCGCCAGGAACAGCGGGTAGGCCAGCTGGACCAGGCTCATCCACTGGCCATGCAGGGCCGGCCAGCGGATCTCCGCCAGCCATGCCAGTAGCGCCTGCGGGAAGCTCTGCTCCAGGGCCAGGGCCACGCTGCCGACGGCGAACAGCACGGCGAAACGCGCCAGCATGTCCTGGGCCAGGTGCGTGCGCTCCTGCCAGGCGGCGAACAGGCCGAACAGGGTCGGCAGCAGCAGGCACACCAGGTGGAACACCACAGCCGCATCCTCGCGCACCCTACCGTTGTCGCGGTAGAAGTCGGTCTGGGTGTCGAGCAGGAAGTAGGCGATATACACGGTGACCATCAGGAACAGCTCGCGCTGGCGACGGTAGACCGCGCAATAGGCACCGCCAAGCAGCAGCACCAAGGTGGGCAAGACGTTGAACAGGGACGTGAAGAAGACGCTGAGGTCTCTCACATACGCCGCCGCGAGCCCCGACACCAGCAACAGCAGTGAAGGCAGGAAGTGGCTCGCGCGTACTGCGGATAAACGAAACAAGGGTAATCTCCAACCCGGCAGATCAATAATGGCATTGTGCCCATAGTTAATCGGCAGCGCACATGAATAGATGAATACCGATTGCGCGCTGTAGGAGATTTCTCGTTACCGAATACGACACAGCCTGCCAATACAGGCGAAAAAAAACCGCCTACCGGTAAGGGCAGACGGTTTTTCGTACAGCCTGAAGGCTTAGATCGACAGACCGAAGTCTTCTTCTTTCATCGCCATCAGGTTGTCGGCACCCGACAGCATCGCCGCCACATGGGCACGGGTACGCGGCAGGATGCGCTGGAAGTAGAAGCGCGCGGTCTGCAGCTTGGCGGTGTAGAAGGCTTGCTCGCTGGTGTCGGCAGCCAGCTTCTCGGCGGCCAGGCGGGCGATGTCGGCCCAGAAGTAAGCCAGGCAGGCGTAGCCGGAGTACATCAGGTAGTCCACCGAAGCGGCACCCACTTCCTCGCGGTCCTTCATGGCGGCCATGCCGACCTTCATGGTCAGCTCGCCCCACTCCTTGTTGATGGCAGCCAGCGGAGCGACGAACTCCTTGACCGCCTCGTTGCCTTCCTGGGCCTGGCAGAACTTGTGCACGAGCTGAGCCGCCTGCCACAAGCCGGCCTGGCCGGCGTTACCGCAGCCCAGGCTCCGACACTGCGCGAGGCCGCACGT
>NZ_JBNNVR010000052.1:0-37713 GCF_050280645.1 Pseudomonas sp. NPDC089554 | reverse complement strand
AGCGAGGGGTTCGTGGCACTCAGCGAAAGCAGCCCTGCCACTCCGACCGAGCCGCCCCAAATAACCCAGACACTGCACCACGCGTTGACGGGTATCACGCCAACGTCGAAACCATTCGCACCGACCTTAGATGAGTCAATAGTCAGGTTGATAGACGCCAGTTTTTTGGCCTGAGCAGCATTGCCCACCATCAATTGATCGGCCACGACTGTCAACGAAGGCGAAGCACCTGTAGCCGAAACTTTCAGGCCTTGCCAAGTACCGATCAGCGGCGCTTCCCGCAGTTGGCCGACTTCAGTAGCGAGTGCAGCAACATCAATGTTGGCCTGGTTCGCGGGCGCGCTCCACGCTTTAATGCACAACATAACCGCCAAGTTTCTAGGCCGAGTTTCCACTCCGCCTGTGGCTTGTGTAACACCGCCTTCCGAGTAAGGCGAAACCCCCGAGTTGATGCCGATACCACTGCTTTGACCTAAAATCGTTTTGGCTTGTTGTGCATGGGTGTGGCTTTTAAATTCGTCTGCCTGATAAGTTCCGAGCGCACGCCCAACGTCAATTCCTCGACCATGATCCCAACCGCGCAAGAACTCACCGCGAGCGTCGGGCAGACGAAAGAACCCCGCAGGCTCGCCGCCTGTGTTGAAAGAAGTCCCGAGGTATGCGAACAAATCGGGATATGTCGCGCCGTTCTGGACACTGCCGTCCAACTCAAGATAACCGGCAGGCACCGTCGCTTTAGGGAACGGCATGATGGACCCCACCGGCACTCCGTCATCTGACGCCCCAGCTAACGTCAACAGCACAGATACAGCGGCATTGGCGCCCGGCAAGCCCCCCATGCCGCTCAAGTATCGAACACTGACACTTCGGTATGGCCCATTATCGATGGCACTATTCGTCACCCTGAAACGGTGCGCGAGCACGCCACTCTGGTCTTGAAGTGTGATGGTGTCACCAGAACGCAGAAGCGACAGGCATTGTGAGTAATCCTCACCATCAGAGCTAGCCTCGCTGATTCGCAACTGGGTTGCCAAGTTGAGGTCGGCGTTATTCAGCGCGACTCGACCTTGACCTGGATCGTTGCTTATTGATGATGCCCATGCCCACATACCAAAGTTTGCGAATTTCTTTCCCTCGATATCCGACAACGAGTGGGTATGCGTACCCTGTGCGAACAATACGCGCAGCGCTTCGAGCATTTGTGCATCGTCGTCTTTATCAGGCACGACACCTGCTGCGTCCAGAATCGAAAGCTGTTCCCGCTGAACAGAGTTCAACCATTCATCGGTAATGATTGTTGCCGGAACTCCTCCGGCGACACTCCCCTTAGTGAACTCACCAGCGGGAGTTGCTGTTGAGGTACTGTCACTGATTTTCTGCATCTTGATCTCCATAACCGAAAATAAGGAATGATTCGGCTGGCTTGAGTTGATTAAGCCTGCATTCCAACGCTCTATTGCCCCAGGCCGCCAAAGGGTCACCTGCCGAAGTCATTCCAGCGGCTGCGTGAGTGATAGTTACGGAGGGGGCATTTACTCGCCAAGTGAACGACCAATCGCCGCCGTTAATAGCGTCACCTGCACGCGCTAGACCCGCACGAGCGGGCTGGAAAGTAGTGATGGTGATTTCGTAACCAAGCGATTTAGCCAAGCCTATGAAAAAGGCCTTACTCTGGCCGCCCCCGTCTTTCAACTTGCTGATAACGGCGTTTATGCGTTGGCGAGTTGTTTGCGGTATTCCCTGTAAGCAAGGATCAGGAAGGCCCAGTAGGCGCTCCCAGTCCTCTAAGCCTTCGCCAGTATCAGGGAACAGGGTTTTATATACGGAGTCCGAAGCACTAACTCCGGCAGTTAGTGCTTTTGCTTCGGCCTCAATCGCAGCCGAGAGGTTAGGTGCCGTACCGTCATAGGAAACAGGCGGTAGCAATAGCCTGAGCTGGTCTGCGAGACTGGTCATTCCAGAAGGCCCAAAGTTATAGACCCTGGGCGAATCCAACCGACAACGTTGTCATCGTCAGATGCTTTCACGTTGTTGGCTGGAGCTTGGACAGCGCGATCTATCACGCCAGCCAAGTTGTTAAGCATCGCTTCAATTTGAGAACGCTTCAAAATTTCTCGGGGCTTTAAGCCGCCAAGAAGCGAGTCGTAACCTTTCCGTGCTTCTCGCTGCACATCGACCAACAAGAAACCGGGGGCCAATTCGACCAGCGCTGTGGCATCGACTTCCCGAATAGCTGGTGCATAAACCCAAATATCCGCGATTACCGAACATTGGGATTGAATGTGCGCCAGGCAGTTTGCAATTACTTCAGCAGAGGGTGCGCCATCGCTGGCGGTAATTACAATATCAACCGTACCGCCGCCGCGACGGCGAGGCAGCACCAGAGCATCAACCACGCCGTCGACTTCCCGCGCCCAACGTCGGTAGTCATGAACAGCACCTCCGGCAGGCGGTGCCTGAACAATGTCCAAGTAGCGAGTTAGCAACGACTCCATAGTTTCTGCGTCCTCACCCCCGGTCGTTTCGCTTACAAAACGTGCGGAAGGGGACATGCCCAGGGGCGGACTAGTAACGACAAGCTCATTACTCAAACCATTGAGCGAAACACCGACTGTATTGGCGCGCACAGCGACAATGACACTACGGTCGGTGCCAACCTCAGCACTTGATATCGCTGTGAAAGTTTCGCCTGTCGCCACATGCTTGATTGTGGCCCCCTGTAGCAGGGTAGCCCCAGGGGTTCCCGTCAGCAGTACCTGTCCAGTAGCAGCGACAGCCACTTTCTGAAACATCCCTCGAATTGCAGCATGGTGCAGCAACTCGTCTTCGTCCGACGTATCCGCGAATATCTGGCGGTAGATCCACGCAAGCTTTTGATATACGCCTTCTACCGCAGCAGAAAATGCCGCCGAGCGAGCGTAATTATCACTGTCCTTGCCGATGTCAGCCTCTGATTGCAGGTTGCGAATATCCCTGAGTATCTGGCCGAGAATGTTTTCAAATGCGGGGATCGAGATTGCCATTCAAATCACTCTTACAGGGTGACGAAACACCTGCACATTGCCGGTGGCGTCGATGACCTCAATGTCGAGATTGAGCCAGCCGTTGTGCGGCTGATCAGCTGTTACCGCAACCGCTGTAGCGCGTCCGTCATCGAGAAGCGGTTTAAGTGCGGCCTCGGCATATTGCTTGGCCAACTTACGCACCCGAGGAAGGTCTTTCTCTCGGCGCAGTTCATGCAGGCGGGAACCAACCTCAGGAGCTGCCCACCAGCTCCCGAGCGGGGTCATGATTCGGATGTAGACGGCGTTAGCCAGCGTGTAGATTCGCTGACCTGATGCGTCGCCTGTAGTGGGGTTTATGCCTGCGTCCATAATGGGCAGGATGACAAGGTTTCCCGCTGAGTGAGTTTCAGCCTGGCTTAAGGCTAAGCGCTACTGCAAAGCGTCTGGCGTAGGACTACTACCATGCTTGTGGCTGTTGTAGATCAACCTGTCAGCCTGCATGGTTCTGGTGTGGTCCTCGATCTCTCCTGCGGCCTTGATGCTGCCTGTCGTCTCGATCAGGGGCGTATCAAAGCTGACCTTCGTACTAGCCTTGATTCGCAAGGTGTCCGTCTCGACCTCGATCACACGCCCACGCTTCATGTGAACGAAGTCGCCCTCATCGGTGTACAACGCCACCTCGCCATCCTGCAACGTCAACCGATAGCGACCATCCTCGCTGGCAACAACTACCGCATGGTTGCTGTTGCCGCCGACCGGAATCACGATGTACTCAGCACCAGGCAACGGGGCCGAGGTGAATCCGTAGTGCTGGAACAATTCGCCGGACACCGCCTCACCCGCGAGCCCCTGCATTTCGACACCTGTAATACCCGCCTGGGTGTTGCTTGCTGCGACCGCTCGAAACGCCTGACGCACTTGCTGCATGACACGTATCGCCTGTTCGCGCGCAATCCTGGCCATTCCACTCATTTCAAGCGCTCCTGATCTGTTCGATAAATGCGGCGTCTGGATTGGCCTTGCCCTTGCGCTTCTTCAGCTTGGCCCCATCCAGTACCCACATCTTGTCTTCACGCAGCCTCAGCTCGGTGATGGCGCCTTGCCGCCCCCGCGTCAGCCGAAGTGTACGAGCCATCAGGAAATAGACTCCGTTCAGCCCGTGCGGCTCGCTGAACACATGGACCCGCTGTCCAGGCGTCCAAACTTGGCCACCCGCCGTTCGGTGCCCCTCTACGATTGCCCGGATTTCCAACCCTTCAAGACGACTATCCGCCAGCAGTTTCCGTGCGCGGGTGGTCGCCATGTCCTGGCTTTCGGTGCTGCTATCAATGATCACTTTGGGTCGGAAGATCCCGCGACGGGCCAGTGTCTCGTCCTGAATCACCGACTTCGTATGCGAGCGGCTGGCGGTCAACCCATCCAGCCCGTCGTTGGTGTACTGGCCGTGCTGGCCAAGGACAGTGATCTGGCTGTAGCGATTCGCGATGGAGCGCCGAACCGATAGCCGCTCAACGTTGTTGCGCATGCCGTCCAGGCGCAACACCAAGCTATCAACCGGCGCCGCATCGTAGTCAGGACCACCGACAACGAGCGTGCCATCAGGATCGAACCAGGGCCAAAGCCCGTTTGCCTCGGCAACTTGTAGCAGTGCTTCCCAGGCGGTTTGCCCTGGCTCGATCTGCACGCGACGGCGCACCTTCGCCGAGCCTTGGCGAACATCTACCCTGCTGATTCCGAGAGGCCTCACCACCTGGCTGATGACCTCATCAAGCGACGCCTCGCGCATCGACACGAACGGACAAGAGCAGTCCACCAGCGCGGCTGCTCCGTCGCGGCCATTGATACGGATTGCGATGCCATTGCGGCTAACGTCGTGCTCGAACTCATCGATCTGGCCGGTAAGCACACGGTCCTTGCCAAGGTTCAGCGTGCAACTGGCCCCTTCGACCAGGACGCTTGGCAACTTGGCGGTATCACGCACGTAGAGTTCCAGCTCGAAGGCGTCAGCTGGGGTGAGCAAGTCTGACTCAACAGACCAACCGTCCCATGTGGCGTGAGTCATCCCGCCGATGGTCAGGCGAATAGCATCACTTGGCGTAGGCACGCAGCACCTCTCCGGCTTCGATGTTGTAGGGAGACTTGAGCCCTGGATTGAGCCTTGCCAGCTCTGCTGATCGTGCGTGGTCACCATACCAATGGTGGGCCAGCCGCCGCAGGCTGGTGGCACTGGGAACGGTGCGCTCAATGAGTGGCGGGCTTAGCAGGATCACTGAGCGAGCACGAGCCTGAACCACCCCCGCAGTTGATCGCAGCGCATTGATGATCGGCAGAGCGACCTCCACGCCGTAGAGGCGACGGTGCAGCAGAATCGCCGACTGAATCAAAGAGCGAACCAGGTTAACCAGTCGCTCAAGCTCATCCGGGCTCAGCGTCGGGGTTGCGGCCTCGTCTTCAATCACTGCGGCCACAGCCTGGGCATGGGAGACCGCTAGTTCCGTGATGATGAGCACGACCAGTGCCAAAGCCGATGCCGCCACAGGGTCGGCTGGCATTGCAGCAGGCAGCACCGATGCATCGGGCTCGATCCCTTGGCGAGCGGCCAGTAGGAGCGCCGAACCCGCTCGCGCCGCGTCAGCCGTCAATGCGTCGTTACCCGGCATGGTTGCGGGGATACCATCACGCGATAGCAGCTCTCGCGAGGTGCTAGGCGTGCTGTCTTGAATGATGCTGCGAATCTCGGTAGGCGTGCGCAGCAGGTCCGTCAGTGGATCGAATGCAGAGAGCGGGTTGCTCTTGAACAAGCTCACCACACCGGACACCACTCCGAGGATCTGGCTACGCAATTGCTGCAAGCGTAGGCCGATACCAGGTAGGCCCAGCGCCTTCTCAAGCAAGCCCGTCCAGCCGCCGCCAATCCACTCTTGAATTTCGGCCACCAGGCTGTCGATTGCAGCCAAGAAGTCGAAGACGCCGTCCTGCCACGTGTACTCATCTTCGACCAGCATCTGCTGCTCAAGGGTGTAGACGAGTTCGCGCTCAAAGAATGGCTCGTCGGGCTTCTGTTCCAGGAACTGAAGCTCAACGCTTGCGTAGTCGGGGCGCTCGGCGGTGTGGTGAACCGAGTAGCCCTGCGACACAACGGTGATGCTGCCGTAGATTGGGTGAACAAGTTCGCCAGGGCCGATGATATCCAGCACGCCCAGCAGCAGCCGCAAGTCGAATTCGTAGTTGGTGCCAAACACCACGGCTCGCATAGAGAACGCACGAGCACCGCGCCCCAGGTCTTCCACGGAATCCCCGTCCTGGTACGGCGTGCCGTGCTGCGCAAGTGAGCGCTGCGCCTGAAGGCTTTCCTCCACCACGTCGAACGACACACCTCGATAGGAGGCGTCCAACAGGTTCTCTTTCCAGCTCATTGGCCGCGCCTCACTTGGATGTCTGTGCGGCGCTCGACATCGGCCTGGATGGCGTGCGAGTCCAGGCGCAGCTCAAGGACCAGGGGCTTTTCGAGCAGCGCCTGCAACCTGGCGTCTGCTGCGCCCTGACTGGCACCTTGCTGCATGGGCGCTATGGAAGCGCTGGCCAAGCGCTGGGCCGCGTTTGCTGCCCATGCACGAGTGCCCTCCACCGACGCACCAGACGCAGTGAGCCCTGTTTGCTCTTGGGCCAACCGCTGCGCCTGGCTCGATAGCCAACTGCTCGACGCGTCGGGGTTGCCCTTGGCAAGGTCGATGCGGTTCCGGTAAAACGCGACCCCGTAAGCCCGCTGCTTATCGTCATGCAACTTGGAATTTTCCATAGCATGCAGCCGACCTTCATCGGTGTTCTGCGAGGAACCGCTGGTGAGGCTTGATATCGCGGCCAGACCTGCGGTGCCGCCCGCCACCAGCGTTGGCAGGCTCCACTTGCCGGTTTTCTTATCCGCCGACAGCTCAGGCAGCCCAGCACTACCAGCACCGAGGTTCGCGGGCCAGTTGGTGACAAACACCGATGTGACGCCCGCTGCCTCTTCCAGCACCTTGCCCACAGCGATGTTCTTCAGCGTTTCCGGCCCGCCCAAGAACTTATTGAACAGAGCGCCCGCACCCGACTTGACGCCTCGGCCAGCGTAATAGGTGCCGACGCCCGCCAGCGCACCACCGGCCAGCATTTGCTCGCCCGAGAGATTCAAGTCGTCCAGCAGGTAGCTGCCGAAGTCGGCAAAGCCTTTGTTCAGCGGCTGGGCCATACGGTCAATGGCCTGGCTGAACGTTGCTTTCATCCGATTACCGGTGCCCGTGGCACTGTTGACGTTGTCGACCAGGTCTTTTTCGAAGATCGGCTTGGCGTTCTGGATCTCAGCCGCCTGCCTTGCAAACGTCTCGTTCTTGTCCCCAGTGAGCATGATTCGCGCACCGCGAATCGTGTCCTGATCCATGCCCTTGAATACAGCGCCCATGAACTTGGCCCGCTGCTCATCCGTTTTCATGCTGTCGTACTTGCGCTTCAGATCAGCAAACACATTCTCCGGATTTCGCGAGCTGCCATCCTTGTTGAAGAACTGCACGCCCGATGACTTAGTGATTTGATCTTGATAGGTCTTGTTGCTGAACAGGCGCAAAGTCGACTCAGCCAGGGTGCCCAGCCTTTCGGGCTGCAACTCGACCGTGGAGAGTGTTTCAGTGAATGCCAAAGCCTGCGCGAGGGACATGCCCGCCGCTTGAGCAGCGCCGCCGATCTTAGGGAACAGGTCAGCCAGGTTCTCCAGCTCAGCGTTACCCATACGGCCCGCAACTGTCATCTTTTGCAGCAGGTCCAGCGCGACCCCGTCCTTATTCAGGTCGAGGCTGAAAGCGCTGGCACCCGCAACCACTGCCTTACCCAAGACCGCTGAATCAGCGCCGGTAACCGCCGAGCCCTGCCCGATGGCGTCAGCGGTTTTCTTCGCCGCGCCGTAGTTGACCCCGGACGCGATCAGCGTGTTGAAGCCACTGTCGACCCCCTCGCGATCCAGACCGTATTGCTTAGCGATCCGGAAACCTTCATTGCGCCACTCGTCGCGCTCGGCGTTACTCATGCCTGCGGTCTGCTGAGTCCGGATCAACTGACGGTCCAGCCTGGCGCTGCCCGTCAGCCCGGACGCTACACCAAAGCCCACACCAAGCCCCGCAAGCTGGCCCTGGGCCGAGCTACCGAAGCGCCGCAGCCTGTCGAACTCTTCACGCACGCCTGTCGCCAAGCGCTTGAGCAGGCGCAGGTTGTTGCCGCCGTTTTGGGCCAGGCGGCGCATGCTTGCCTCGGTCTTGTCGACGGACTGGCGAAGCGGGTCGGCGCCTTCCTTGGTGGCCTTGGCCAGCTCGCTCTTTGCATCGCTTGCAGCCTTGCGCCCGGCTTCGCCCATTGCCTTCAGCGCGCTGGTGGATTGTGTGACACCAGCGCGCCAGATGCCTTGCCCCTGGGCGACTTCACGCACTGCCTGGCGGATGATCTTGTAGCTAGCTGCACCGGCCTGGCCCGCATTACGCAATGCCGTGCCGGACTTGTTGGCTTCTTCCGTGAGGATGCGCGCACCCTTATTACCAGCATCACGCATGGTGTTGCCGAGCGCCTGCACCTCCCGGCGGGCATCACCAGAGTGCGCTTGAACGCGCAAGGCAACGCGCAGGTCCGTCATGGGTGTATCTCCCAAAGGCTTTCATACAAAAGAAAGGCCCGAATCGGGCCTTGAGTTAATGCCGGGTCGCGGCCTGATCTACTTCGAAGCACAAGTAGGCGCGCCCACCTGGCTGAAGCCTCACCGAGTAAGCCCCCGGCCCGCTTGGCACCAGACCCAGGCGCAGCCCTGCCGCCACCAAGTCCTTTTGAAATGCCGCCATCGGCTCCGGCGCACCCGGAACCAGGAGCGCGACACTTCGGTGGGCACGAAGCGAGTTATCAAGGGCCTCAAACTCGGCCAGGCCCAGGGCCACACATTGATTGGTCATCGTTTTTTCTTCCCTTTCCCTCTGGCCACGTAGCGGGTGGTGTTCTTCCTCCGGCCGATCAACAAGTCAATACGGGTGTCGATCTCGTGCCGAGTCATGCTGCGGATTTCGTCGAGCCGGTAGCCGTGCTTTACGAGGGCGTGCTCGATGCGGCGCCAGTGGCTGGCGCTGCCGCCTTCTGCGGCTTCAGCTTTTTTTCCAGGGTGATATCCGCGTCCGAAATGAGCGCTAGGTCGGTTTCGGTCAGCTCATCGAGCAGTAGCTCGGTAGTCAGTGCTTCAGCGGGGATCTCGCCCAGGGAAAGCAACTGACGGCGGTAAACCTCAACCGTGATCAGTTGCAGCGGCCCCTCGGGGTGCTGCTGCTGGGCGACCACCATGTCGCCCGCCACCGCTACTCGCAGGGTGAATTCCTTGTGCCGCATGCCCGCGTACCACACACCGATTTCCAGTTGGCCCTTGATGGTGAGGCCATCCCAGCGCTTGTTTTGGTCAGTCATGGCCTCACTCCATGTAGTAGTTGAGAGCGGACAGGGTCAGGTCGCGGGTGGCCTCACCTTCGAGCTGGTACTTGGTGCCCATTTCCAGCAGCGCAACACCTGTCCAGGTCTCGCGCTTACCACCGCCGTCGCCAGGCTCGATGGTGATTTTGGCGTCGAGCATCGCGCGCCAGTTGGGTTCACCTGTTTTTGGGATCGCCACGGAGACACGCAACTCGTGGTCTTCCATGCCCTTGGCGGTGCCTTTGGCGCGACCGGTGCGATTCATAGTCTTCACGACTACACGACCGGTTTTCAGCGAGTGGTCAAGACTCTTGATGTCATAGTCTTGGCCGTTGATGGACAGAACAATCTGCCCTACGTAGTTATCCGACATGGGAATCTCCGGTTAGAGCAGCAGATCGATTCGACCAGCAAACACATGCAGGCCATTCACGACATCGGCAGGGATGGCACCATTGAGGCGATTCGCGTCCTGGCTAGAGCGCTCAACGATCAATCCTGCTGCGTTGTCATCCACCGCCTCGACGATCTCCAGGTCTTCCAGTTTTTTGAGCACATCCAGCAGTTCGCCGCGCACAGCGTCTGGCGTTTTCTGGGAGAGCTTTTCACGAGGGAAGCGCAGGCGGATGCGGTCGCGGCAAGACTTGCGCACGTAGTACAGCGTGCGCATTGTGGTCAGGTCGAGCAGCGAAACGTCGTCGGCCCCAGCCGCACTTTTGGTGTAGGTCGAGACGGCACGAACGATTTGGATAACGTCGCCTGCACCGACCTCCAGTGGCGTGACGCCGTTCTTGAGGCAGGTTTCTTGCTCAGTACGCCCCAGGCGGCTTGCCACTGGCGGCACGGCAATACCGGCAAGCACCAGGGTATTCAAAGGGCGGGCCGGGTCTTCTTCCGAAGCGATCATTGCAGCGTAAGCAGCGGCCACCTGGCGGGCAGACGATGGCGTACCAGGCAGCAGCGCCACGCTGATCGCTCCACCGTTCAGCGAGGCGGCCAGTGCAGTGGCGGCGGAAAGCGTCGATGTGACAGCACCAACACCGATAATCGACTGCTGCTCAACCGAGTCGGTGTAGGTGTTGATGTGGGTACGCAGGGCGGTCATTGCTGCCTGGCTGTACCAGGCTGGCACCAGGATGGTGTAGCCACCCATTGCAGTAGCCGCCAGAGCTGCCGAAATGTCCGGCTCCTCAACACCGGTGACGGTGACCCCGACGCAGGACACTGCGGCATAGCGATAGGCCGCGAGCAGTGCAGCGACCATTTCCCCGGCCACCGGGCCGAACTGTTCTTTGGCCTCGGGCGCACTGTAGACCTGGGTAGGCACCAACGGCGCGGCGGTTGCGTCATCACCCAGTGGCACGACCAGGCAGATGTACTGAGCATTGGTCGGCAGGTTTCGCACCGCCATGCGCAGGTTGAATTCCATGTAGACGCCCGGCTTGCGGATCGATGCCGGGATGGTGTCGAAGGCGATGGTCATTTCGTGGCTTCCTTGGCGGTCGATTTGGCACCGCCTTTCGTCGGACTGACAGTGCTGGGCTGATCTTCAGCCACAGCCTTCAGTTCGCCGGAGGCAATGCGTCGGTGGTAGTAGGAGTGCTCGGGTACATTGACCGGACCAGCCGGGGCTGGCTCGATAAAGCCGCCCCCAGGCTGCCCCTCGGTCGGGAGCAGCGGCACGGGGTGTTCTGTAGCGATCACACGCATCACAGGTTCCTCAGTTCAATCGAGTCGGTGACGACCACTTCCGGGTTGTCAGCCGGTACGTGGAACGCCAGGTCGATGCCTTCCAACATCGGCAGTTCTTCTTCTGGAATTTCCCAGTCGAGGTCGACGGCGAAGCTCTGGCCCAGCACCGAAAGGTGGCTGGCGTCGTACTTGCCATTGACCAGGTTGGCGAACTCGGTCGGCGACACGCGGGCGCCATCTGGCTTGTGCTGCCAACCAGTCAGCAGACGCATACAGCTTTCCCAGATCCAGTAGCTGCCAGGGTCTGTCGCCACGGTGCCGCGCCGGGTTTCACGCTCACCTCGTAGAGAACGGCTGGTGATGACCAGGCGAAACACCACAGCCGCCGCATAGCGCCGAGTTTGGCCTGCCTTGCGGAACGTCACCTTTGGGGTGGTGATCAATACGCTTGGGGTGTTCTTCACCAGCTCGACCAGCAGATCAGGGGCGCTCAGCTCGCCGCCATAGCTGTCCACGTGCAGCCGTGGCAACCGCTTTACCAGCTCGCTCAGTCGCCCCTGAATGGCGTCTTCCAGTGCGCCCAGCATCACAGCCCCCTCAACGTTGTTCGGCTGAACATCCGCGGCTGATGGCTGATCTGAAGCCCAGACCGACCAGCCTCGGCAGCACCGCGCTTTTCATCTTCGGCGGCCAGGTTCTCCAGCCGCTTGATGATGTCGCGGTAGCGCAGGCGCACTGCCGACTCGGCATTGGCCGCTTCGCCATACAGGTGGAAGCGGGTCAGCTCGGGCAGGTCATCCGCTACCCATTCCGGAGCGTCTTCGCCTGCCTGCCGGTAGCGCAGGTAAAACTGAATCTCACTGCGAGCGCGAGTCGCAGCGTCGGCAATCCGTGCCAACGCGGCCACCGCAGACGCCACGGCGTCGGGCGACCAATCGTCCAGCGGCTCACCCTTGGCCGCCGCTTCCAGCAGCTCGCCCTCAATCGGCAGGTTGGTTTTGGGAACCGCCAGGTCCGCCATTTCCTTGGAGCCGAAGCGGGTGATGATCGCGATGGCGCTCGGCAGTGAGAGGTTCATCAGGCGTCTCCCTTCTTCCTGCCACGCTTGGGCGCGTTCTCGGTGTTCACGGCCTCTGGCTGACCACCAGTTGCCGGAGCCACTGCCTGAATCGGCGCCGGATTCGACGACGAGTCAGGACCGCTGGCACCGCCGAGCGTCGATTGGGTTCCATCGCTTTGCGCCTCCGGCATTGCCTGTTGCGGCTTGAGGTGTTCGGTGATGAGGTTGGCCAGGTCATCCGCCAGGATGCAGATAACGCCTTCCTCGCCTGGGTGTGCCTGGACCAGCAGATTGGCGTCCTGCACGACCAGGTCGGGGACTGACTTTTGGTGCTCCAGGATGCGCATTACGTCGCTAGCCGCTGTTCGCAGCCCTGCGCGAGCCTGCTCCAGTTCGTGCTCCAGTGCCGCGATGGTGTTGCCCATTTCCTGCAACAGCTCGGCGCTGCTTTGGTCGGCTTGAAGCGCGTCCTCCTGCACGCCCTCGACAACCAGCAGGTGAGGGTCACCGCGCATCACGGCCAGTTGCTGTTCGGTAAGCATGCCGTCCGGGTAGTAGGTGCCCTCGGTGCGGTGGGCGATGCCGCCGCGACGAAAGCCGTCAGTCTTGGACTTGATAACCACACCCATGGTCAGGCCTCCGTGCCGGTGGAACCGTAAGCCAGCTGCCAGAAGCCGTAGCCACCAGCGGCTCGCGCTTCAGCGCCGAACTTGTACTTCTTGCGGTTGAACACGTCGTCGGCCTCGGGGTCGGTCTGCTGGACGAACACCGGAGCCTTGCGCTCCTGATAGATGAACGGCAGGACAGGCTTGCTGGTGTCCAACAGGAACCAGGCAGTGCGAGAGGTGAGGCGCGGCTCGACGACCACTTCTGCGGCGCCCTTGTAGGGGTTGGCCTGGCCGTCCTCCAGCTTCTCCGAAGTCATCATTCGGCGGGCCGTATCACGCAGCGCAGGCGGCACCAACAGCACGTTCGGCATCACGCTGATGGGGCGACCGTCTTCGTCCTTGAACTCCTGCATGATGGTGCACGCGGCGCCGAAGCTTTCCTCGGCAGCTGCCAACGTTGCCACGGACAGGCGCTTGGCGCCCATGTTGCTGACGCTCTGGCCAGCCACAGGGTGGTCGGTGTCGAAGAAGTATTGGCCGTCGTAGCAGCGCGAGATAAAGGCTGCGTTCACCAGCTCGTAAACGATCTCGTCCGGGAGCTGCTTGGCCGAGAAACCAGCCATCTTGGCCTGCGGCTCGTAGATACCCAGTTGATCGTCTTCGACGTGGTTGCGGTCGACCTCGACAGTGGCTTCGAAGTCTTCGTTGACCACGGTGTAGGTGTAGGCCTGGAGGTTTTTGACGTGCTTGTCGCCGACCCACCGGCGCATCTTTGGAAACGCCGACAACCAGGCGTAGAGGTTGCTGCCGGTGCTGGACGGCACCTTCATGGCGATCTTCTGCCAGGTGCTCGGCGCCGATGCGAAGGCGTTGTTGAACAGGGTTTTCAGGGCGACGAATGCCGCATTGATTGCGTTCTTGTTGACCAACATGCGCTATGCGCTCCTTTATGAGGGGTTACTCGACCCAAACACCGTCAGAATCGACGCCCACGATCAGCCCCGAAGGCGAGCGTGTGCCGCCGCCGTTGGTAGCGCTGACCGTGGCGTCATCGACGACGTAGGCTTGTTTCAGTAAGTGGGCTTGGGTAACGGTCCCGTCGTTGTCCCACTTGAATGCATGGCCGCGACTGATCTCGACGGTTTTTGCGCCGTCAACGCCGCCGGTGTTGTCGACGGACTCTTCGGCACGGCCTGCGTAGGTCAGGCCTACAGCGGTCTTGCCGGGGATCGCGAGACCAGACGCCGAGAGAACAACCTGAGCCCCTGCGTGGATGAGCACACCAGCCCCCATGCGGACGACCAGGGTTTTTGCTTGTTGCTTCGGGGTATTGCGATCAGCAGTCAACGCCATGATCAGCTCTCGCTCTTCAGGGTTTTTGCGAACTCCACCGGGTCAATGCCGAGCTGAGCGCAGACGGCTCGCTGCTCGGCATTCAGTGCGGTGGCGATGACTTCGGGCTGGCGTTCGCTCAGGTCGGACGGGGCAGCCACAGCCGGTGCGGCCTTCACGAACTCGCGGAAGCGGTCGAGCCCGGCCTGCTCCGAGCAGGAGGCACGGTAGAAGCTGACGGTGGCTGGAGTGATCTTGCCCATCTTCAGCGCGGCATCGATCTCAGCCTCGACAACGGCCTTGTGGTCATCCGCCTTGCGGGTATCCAGCGCCTGCTCGGCGTTGGTCGCGCGCGACACCATCAGTTCGTAGTCTTGGCGCGGCACGAACTTGTCCAGGCTGGGTTGCTCGCTGTTGCGAGCAGTGGCGGTGACCTTCAGTTGATTGACGGCGGCGACGGCTTGTTCATCGGTGGCAGCGGCATCCAGTCCGAGGGACGCCGCGAGTGCGAGGGAAAGTGCCAATTTGGGAGTCTCCGTTTGCTCATGGTTCAGTGCGGTAAGCACCAGGTTGGGTTTGTTCGTCAGGCCGACGCTGACCATGCGAAGGATTCGCCGGTAGGCATCGTCGTAATCGAAAACAGGGGATACGAAGCGGTACTCTTTGGCGGCGACCTGGACCCCGGCGCGAGGCGTCCAGTCGACATGGCCCCACAGGGCTCCGTTGCGCAGCTCCAGCCGATCAATCCAACCTGCGGCAGGAGCTTCCTCGCCCTTCGGGGCTGCAACTTCGGTGGCGTGTTCCCAGTCGATCACCATGTCGATACCGCGACCGGCGAAGGCAGCGAGCACCAGTTGCTGGCCCAGCTCGTCGAACAACCAGGTGCGCCCATCGCGTCCGGTGACTGTGGGGCCAGAGGGGATAAGCTCGATCCAGTCAGGCGCCTGGCCTTCAGCGGAAGGCTGCGTCGAAAGATCAGTGTTCAGTGCGAGAAGTGTTTTCATGCCGCCAGTGTGTGGGGCATGGGGGAGCGAGTGTTTTTAAGCGCGACGCAAGAAATGGTCGCTGAAGTGGGGCTGTCGGAGAGCCGGGAATGCTACCGCGCATCGAGCAGAGAACCGACCACTTTTTGGGTTTTTCCAGTCCTTCGAAGATTTCAGGTGGCGGTTGAGGGCAGGGAACGGGGCCAGAACCAAATCTAACGGTTATCTAACGGTGGTCGGGCTCGAATTCCAACCGGATGCACCGCCTAGGGCTTCCACCACGCTCAAATGAGCGCGTTTTCGAAAGAACCGTTTACCCCTTCAGATAGGCCGCAACGATCTCCAAAATCTCTGTCTCGTCCTCGCTCGACAATCCAAGGTAGGGACGAGCTGGCATTTCGACGGATCTTGCCCCGTGCGTCACCCACTGAGAGAAGTTCGACTGCCGCTTCTTCACAAAGCGGTTTCCGACCACGCCGCCTTTTTCCTTGAAGTACACCTGCTGGGATCGAGCCGCGTGATCGACCTTGCCGCCGAACTGGTGGAGAGCGCCGTAGGGTCGGTCGGTGCCGAACTGAAGTTCGTCGTTGCTTACCTGGTGACGTAGGGTATCGAGCAGCGCTCCGGACTCACGAAGGGTCTTGTTGCCTTTCTTCCTGGCCAGGGTGCGTGGCGACAGCGGTGCCCAGGGTGAACCGTCTGGCGCGACCTGGCGCCGCGCCCGAGCGTCGACCGACATGTGCAGGTATTCCGCAATGTCGTTGAGTGGCGTGCGCAGCGAGCCCAAGCGCTCGGCCAACAGCTCAAGTTCGCGCCCCACTACTGAGGCATCAATCGTCACATCAAGCATTGCACCGGCCACGGATGCCTCCTACTATCTATACACGTTCATTGGCTGAGCAGTCCCCGCCGGGACCTCCAGGCCTACAGCCAGAATGAAAACCCGTGCGGCGGCGCGGGTTTTTTTATTGCCCGCCATCCGGGCGGCGATAGAGCCGGACACCGAGGCGCAGTTGCTCCAGGTACTCGGGGTTGTTGGCGTCGGGGGCAAAGGTCGTGATGCCGTCCCAACCGTCGCTCCCCACCTCGAACACCGCCAGCGCGGGCACCGCTTCCCCGGCCACCTGGAACCGGCTGATGTAGCGACGGCGCACCACCGCCTTGTTCTGCGCGTACTGCCATTCCAGCCTTACCCACACCTCATCCGGCTCTTTCAACGCATCAGCGAGCAACAGCAGCTCGCGGGCGTGGCCACGCTTGCCAACCTTCAAAGCGCCGGTTTTGGCACTGGTAAACAAGCCCCGGCCAATCACAACCCCGTCGCCGGTCTTGTCACGGAACACCACGGGGCTAGCCTCAGTCGCCCCGAACTCGCCCAGGAACCGCTCTACGTATTCATCATCTGACAGCCCAGCCGGTAGCAACCGACCAGGTGCTGCCTGACGTGGCGCAGGCAGAGGTCCAGGCGGGCGGCGGTTGGGCAGCCCTGCACCTTGCGTCGAGCTGGAACGTGAGCCTGGCTCTGGCAGCGGATCGTGAGCACGCAGTGGCGGCACTGCGGAAGTCAGCCGAGATTGACCAGGCGCATGCTCGAAACCGGGGTCGATTCCAACGGGTACGCGCACGGTGCGAGGGCCATTCGGGCTGTTGACACCGATGATGCGGGTTTCGTACTCGACTACCGGAGCCTCGCCGACCTTGAGGCCCATGCGCTCAACGTCTCTTTGGCTCACCATGAACTTTTTGCACTTGCACCCCCAGCCGTTCTGCGGGCTGTGTGTTGACCACCAGGCGTCATCGAGCGGCAGAACCGTGCCATTCCACGCCAGGTGCTGGGGGCGCGGGTTGGCACTGTCGCCGTGGCGATAGAGTCCATAGGGCCGAGCCTTGCGCAGCTCCGGGTCAGCCATCTGTGCCTCACGGCCTGCGTTGTAGGACTGCCGCAGGTTCGTTTCGAAGATAGTGCGCGAGCGCCAGGCCTGGCCACCGTTGTATTGCCAACCATGCTGGCCAACTATCTTGTCGAAGTCGGCCCTGAACTGCTCCAGAGTTAGGCCCTTCGTGATGGCTTTCTCCACCGCGCCGCGCATGCCCTGGAGCAGGTCACGCTTGGTCGCTCCGGCGACTACGAACGCCCAATCATGTTCAGCGGCATACACGTCCGTCCAGGCGCGGGTCGGCAGATTGGTCTTGCCTTTGAAGTAGTCGATCTGCTCTTTGAACGGCAGGGAGCCGTGAGATACAGCCATCACAGCCCCCTCAGTACGTCATAGCGACCAGCCAGGGCCGCTGCCATCATCCCGTCAGCCATGGCGCTGGCAAGTTGATCAGCGCTCATAGCAGGGTAAGCCTCAATGAGCCGGTCCCGGAATTCCTCCAGGCTGGCCACCGATGCCAGCAGCTCTTTGATGGCTTCAACCATGTCATCCATTGGCGCTGCGGCTGCCACTGCCAGCGTCTTGACTTGGTTATCGACGATGTCCGGCGCCTCAGTCGGGGCCGCTGGCTGCTCACGGTTCAGCGCGGTGACCACAGGAGCATCAGCCGCAGGCGGTGCCCCAAGAACCTCGGCGCCTTCGGCAGGCTCAGGCAGTCCGAACTTGTCACGGATAACCGACTGCTCGATCTTCAAGCCCAACGGGACAAACGCCGTCACCGCCTTGATCAACAGTTCAAGGTTTTCAGGCTTGGGCACATCAATAATGAGGCGGGGATAACGCCGACCAGGTGCAAAGTTCAGGTCGCAGAAAGGCCGCACGAACATACGGTTGAGCGTGTTCGACTCGGCCTTGGCGTCGGCCTCCAGCAGATCTAGACGCACTTCGTTGTGCACCTTGGCCTGGGCCATGCTGGACCCGTCGTCAGCGCTCATGGTCTGCCCGACAATGGCCTTGGACATTTGCTTGTCCCACCACTCAGCCAGCCCCTTGAAGAAGTCGCCCGCGCCGTTGACGTTGGCGGCCTGGGTGAATTCGATGCGCATTGACTCCGGGATGACGGCAGCCGCATCGCTTCCCAGGTTGGCCACAGCCGACATCAGCACGCCGATATCATCCTTGCTCGCGTTTGGCCCATAGCGACCAACGCGCATCGGGATACCATAGATGTCGGCGAAGCCCATCCAGTCCTTCCAGGTCCACGCCTTGCACATGTAGCCGACCGCCGCAAGGCGGGCCAGGCCGCCACGGATGGGCAGACCAGCCCGCAGGCGCGGGCGGTGAACGATGAACTTGTAGGGTGCGAGTGCCACGCCATTGAGCATGTCGGCGTCATCTAGCAGGCGTAGCTCTTGCCCCGTCTCGCGGTCGAACATGAAGAAGCGCGGGTCGCGCCACTCGAAGCGCTCGGGCGTCCAGGTCTTGCCGCTGCGATCCCAGATGATTTCGCACACTGAGTAGCCCTTGCCGAGAGCATCAGTAAGGTCTGTCTGCATCTCGCCGAACTCGGCGGATTCCACCACCTCGCGCAGGATGTCAGCCCGGCGAATGTCTTCCGCGTCATCCGTGGCGGCTTCGATGCGAATGTTGAGGCCTGCCAGTGCGAGCTTGCGCGTACCCAGCACCGAGGCATAGTGCAGGTCGCGCTCTTCCATTTCCTCAGCAAGGGTCAGGTAGTCGCGAGCGTCGCCCTCAGCAGCGGCCTGGAGCAGGCTAGCAAGGCGACCCGGTGTCAGGCCGCCCGCCACGGACGGGTGCCAAACATGGCGCACGCCAGTCACACGTGGCGCGGCCACATCCTCGGTGAGTTGATCGTATTCGATGGCGCGACCGTATTGGTCGACGATGGGGGAGCGTGCCATTACCAGATGCCTTTTCCAGAGCGCCAACCCGCCCCACGCTGAACCTGTCGGTAGTGCTGGGCCGTGGGTGAGACGCGGTGATATTCGAAAATCTCAACTTCTTGCCGACTGGCGAAGTCAGCCAGGACCAGGGCCACACCTGCGTCGCCGTGGCGCTTGTCGCCGCCTTTCTCGGTGGTGCGCTGCTCAGGGATTCGCGCCACACCTTTCACCACCCGGAAAGCCCGTATGTCGCCGGTGACGTCCTTGTCGGCAGGGATGCCGTAAAGGGTGTCGTCCTCCAGCGCAGCCTTGAAAGGCGGCATGTTGTCCCGATACCAACCCTCGGTCAGCATTACTTGCTCGATACGGTTAAACCCGAATTCCACGGCAGCGGCCTCGGCGATCTGCTGGCCGTTGCCTCGGGCGTCATGCGCCCCCTTGAGGAAGTTGGGCAGGCGCCGAACGATGTAGAAGAGGATCTGCTCTTGCTGCTTGAACGGCACGTTGCGCATTTCCAGCACGAACGGCGTCCGCTTGCGTAAGTCCTGCTCCTTGAGCACTGGCCAGAAAACGGACAGGTCGCCCGAGCGGGCGAAGTCCATGCCGTAGAAGCTCTGCACGTTGGTTGGCAAGTCCTTCAGCAGTGGCAGCAGCTCGCGCTCACACCACTCCAGCGACTCAGCCAAGCGCACATGCTCGGGGGCCGTTTCGTACCCTTGCGGGTACTTGAGGCGTAGCACGGGTGAGTCTCGGCTAGTGCGACTTTCGACCAGGGCAAGCGACAGATAGGCACCTCCACCCTGGCTAGGCACACAGTCCAGCTCTTCGGTGGCCGCATCGCCATAGAAGCTGTACACGTTGTCGACCCAGGCTTCTTCTTCCTCTTTGATATGAGGAATGCCACGGCGCATGCACACCCGGTCATACAAGCCATCGGCCACGGCTTCACGGAAGGTGCAGCGGAACAGATGCCCCTTACGCTTACCGGCGCGGATCTCTTCGATCAGTTCGTTGAACGGGTTCTCAGTGCCGTCGTGGGTGCTGATGACATGGACCTCACCACCCCAAATCAGCAGAGCGAGTGCCGCTTTCAGCAGCTCAGCCAGGTCGGAGTGGAACGCCGCTTCGTCGATAACCACCACGCCCTGGCGCCCCCGCAAGTTACTTGGGCGGCTGGTGAGCGCCACGATGCGATGCCCTGAGGGGAAAACGATGGTGTAGGTCTTAATGTGCTTTTCTGGATCTGCGTCCGGCCAAATGCCTTCTTCGATCTCTCCCGCCGCGTAGTCGAACGCCCGAGCCCACATCGCGCAAGCCTGGATGTATTCAACCGTCATGTCCTGGTTGTACCCCAGGTAGTACACGGTTTGCCCTTTGGCACTCTTTGCTGCCGCAGCGACAAGCACGTTATCGGCGGCTTCCGCCCAGGTCAGGCCAATACGTCGGGACTTTTCGCCCACCTTCAGGGGCGCCCGAATGCCAATCCAGTCCTTTTGATAGTCGAGCAGAACGGCGGGAGTCTCGTTGACGCCTTCCGACTTCAGCGCCTGGGTCAGGGGAGAGAGAGCTTGGTTCATAGCGCCCAGCCTTCGATAGCAGCCTGGAGCAGCGCCGCCCGGTATTGTCCGAGCGACTGAAACGACGCCGCGTAGCCGTCATCGCGAATGAGGCTGACAAGCGAGCAGCGCACCGAGGCAGGCAAGGGCGCGTCGGGCAGCTCAACAACTGCCCTGGTCTGCCACCCGGCAGCACGGGCGGATGCCATGCTTTGCTCGTTGGCGTCCATCCACAGGCCGTCTTCATCCTTGAACTGATAAATGACCTTCACGACGCCACCCCCAGAATCTCGCGACGAATCTCATCAACGGTCTTGGCGCTGAGGCCACCTTTCTTGGCGATCTTCTCGACCTGGTTGGCAGCGGCTTCCGCCCTGGAGCGAACTTCAGTCTTCCATTTCGCCTGGACGACAGACGCCCGGCCTAGCTCGGCAACGGCCTTGGCCACCTTGGGCAGATCGATCTTGCCGTCAGCAGCCATCAGCAGCTTGAACAGGTGCTCTTGCACCAGGCGCATGAGCGCTTCGTTGACCGCGCCTTCGTCGTCGGGCGCGGCCTGAACAACGGCCTTGGCCTGCTCGCTGGACAGCTTCAGGGCGGCGAGCTTGTCTTCGAACTCGCTGCCGTAGCGGTGCAACGCGCTCTTGCCAATCGAGTAGCCCCGCGACTCCAGTTCGGCAGACAGCAGCTCGTAGCCGCTGAAGTTCGATTCGACCAGCGACTGGTCCAGCCAGGCTTTTACCTCTGGCGGCAGTGCGGCGACCTTGCTACGCGGCGGCATTACCAATACTTCTCAGGGCGGGCGATGCCTGCGCGACAATCAACGGTGTATTCGGCGATGTCGACGCCCAACGCCGTCAGCCCCGCCACCCAAGGGCCAGCCGGAGACTTCACGACCGTGACCAGCGAGCGGTCGGCCAGGTAGTCCAGTTCACGGCGCAGCTCCAACGCCGTGGCGTCTGGGTAGATGCCTTGGACCGTCGAGAGCACCACGGCCTCATGTGGGTCAACTGGGCGGCTGGTGTTGAGGGTAAGCAGGATGTACCAGCGCAGCGATTCGCGGCGCACCTTTGCTGGATCGATGTTCATTGGCGGGTTCCCCGGAGCTGCACGTTTTCAAGCTTGAGGGCCAGCGCGTCGAGCTTGGCCTCGATGACGGTTTGGTTGCGCACGAAGTCTTCACGGCGCACGTAGTGCAGCGGCATTTCCCCGCGCAGCTTCTCCAGGCCAAGCTCTACTTGGCGCAGCCGGTCAGAGTCCTTGGCGAGTTCTTCAAAGCGGCCATCCATGATCTCAAAGCGTTGATCCAGGCGGCGCTCGATGGCAGCTAGCAGTAGTTTCAGGAGGCCAATCATCACCCCCACCAGGCCAGCGCCTGCTGCAATTAACTGCCAGACCGGCAGCTCTACGGTACTCATCGGCCACCCATCCGTTCGATGTCTTCTTGGCAGCTCACACACAGCTCAACCCCTGGCAGGATCTCGCTACGTGCTGCCGGGATCGGGTCGCCGCAGCTCTCGCAGTGCGTGACGCGAGGCCCGGTGTAGTGGGGGCGACCTGCCGCCCGCGCCGCCAGTGCCTGCTCGCGAAAAGCCTCTTCCAATGCTGTGGCGGTATCACTTACGTCCATTGCTTGCATTCCATTCGATCAGTTTCTTGAGCTGGCCACGGCAGGACGAGTAGTCCTCGCCGTTGCGAACGTGGTTCGCCAGCAGGTCTGCGCGGGTGACGCCTGCAATCAGGTCGTCAGCGGCTGAGGCTCCGGCGGGAGGCGCATCAGTTCCGCTGGTGGCTGAGCCGGTGGCAGGCATTGCGGTTGCGGCTGCGGTGCCAAAGAGGGCGCTGTTCCACACGCGGACAAAGCCAACAGTGAACACAGCAGGAGGCTGCGGCTCAGGCTGCGCATCGAGTGCGCGGCGATACAGGGTCGTGACATGCTTAATTTCTCCTTTGAGTTTGTCGGTGACGGCCCGCAGCTCATCCCGGCTGGCGATGAGTTCAGCCGCCAGTTGATTGCCCCTGGCCTGGGAGGCAAGCAGATCGTCTGCGGCTTTCCTCAGTCCAATGACTGCGGCCTCAGCAAGGCTGCGCATATGCGCTTCGTGCTTATTGGCCTGCTCGGTCAAAGCTGCATCGCCCTGAGCTTTCGCCAAGGCGAAACCTTCGTCGTAGCCATCGCGGTACGTCAGGGCCAGGCCTCCAACAACCACAGCAATGGCCACCAGCCAGATGAGCAAAGGCTTGAGAGCGCTCATGAACACACCCCTTCGCCCCAGCCAGCGGCGATGTACTTGGCTTCGTGGCTCTTGAGGATGAGGCGTGGATAGCCCCGGTTTTCACGGAAGGCGGCAACCGAGCGGCCCGCATTGAACCGCTCGATAGACCCGAACCAAATCAGCGGATCGGCGCCTTGAGCCGATGCCAGCTTTCGGTCACGGATCAGCCAGCCAAGGCCGCCGTTGTAGGAGGACAGCACCATGGCGTGGCGCTCGCAGGCATTGCGAGCCTTGATGCGATCAGCCAGCCAGCGGTCGAAGCTGACCAGCGCCATGAGCGACCAGGTGGGGTTGTACGGCTCAACATTGCCCAAGGTGTCGGGGAACAGCTCCGCAAGCCACACGGCGGTCGAGGGCATCACCTGGCCCAGGCCTTGCGCGCCGACAGGGGATTTGGCGTTGAACCGCCAGCTCGACTCTTGGTGTACCTGGGCGGCGAAGGTGGCCACGGGGGCATCGAGCCCCCACTCGGCCTGGGCAATGCGGGTTAGCTCGCGGCGGTATTGCTGCGCCTCGGCTGGCACATCAGCTCGGGCCATGGGGATGTTGCTGAGGATCGCGGCCAAGGGTAGGACCACCAGCAAGATCGAAGCCGAAAGATAGTTTCGAAACATGGTCAGAGCCCCAGCGTCAGGCCGATGATGCAGGCCAGAACGATCAATGCACGGCGGATACCCGCCCATGGCTGATGCGCTATGCGGACCTGGTCGGGGCGGGCATAGGGGAACAGGGCGCGGTCGATCCAGTAACCCAGCACACCGCCGCCAGTGACCAGAGCGGCTTTGTAGAGAACGACCGCAATCTTGGTCGGGGCAATGAGGTAGAGCGCGACCAGCAGGCAGACGGTGATTAACGTCCAGTAGGTCAAGCGTGGTGCTTGGTAAGGCCGCCGAAGACGCAGGCGGCTGCGAAGATGGTTCATGGATGAACCTCCTTGGTGGGGTTGAGGGCGGCGCGGATGTTGGCGATAGCGCTAGCGGCTACACCTGGATCATTCCGGCGCTTTGCCGGTGCGATGTAGCGTCCAGGTTTGGGAGGGTGGGTAGGGGCTGAGCGGTAGCGCTGGCCACCGGTGCTGGCGTCGCGGGCTACTTGTCGACGATGAATCGCCACCCGCGAAATGACATACGTCTTCCACTCGCTTGGGCATTCATCAATCATTTTTTGGCGCGTCTTCTCGCAGCGCTCGTCAATGACGCGCTGGGCGTATGCCGCTGAAAGAGGCTCGTGCTCGAACATGATCGAATCTGCCAGGTGAGATGGACCTGGCTAGGTTCGCCCGTGTAGGACGGGTGCTGTATTTCCGGGGGATTTAAGCAGCAAGCCCCGCTGAGCGGGGCTTGTTGGGGTGACGGCTAGTGCAGCCGCTTTGGCGCATCGTCGTACCCGAAGAGGTCGGGCTCTTGCTGACGGTGCAGGACTCGTTGGCGCGCAATGATGTCATAAACCGCCTGGCTGGACAGATCAAACTTTCGAGCCAGCGCGTCCGGGCGGACGTTCTTCTCCCGCCACTCACGGAAGATTTCCGCGTCTCGCAGCGCCCGGCGCAATGTATCCCCACGGGGGATGTAGACAACAGCACCGCCCATCGTTTCGCATATCGAGAAGACGACCGCTCGGGCTATCTTCGGCACCTCGTCTGGCTTGTCCGGCAGGATCTGCCGTAGCTTGCTTTCGGCAATGCTGGCCATTTCGATCAGCGTTCCCTCCCAGCGATTCAGCACTACCGCGTCATTCATGTGTGCCAGCACCTTGTCCGGGTCTAGCTTGTCGATCTCCCCGCCACCAAATAACTCTCCGTTACTCATTGTCGCCTCCCGTGTCGTTTCGCGTCCTTGGCCAGAGCAGTGATGACGCCGCCCAATTGCTTGGCGTCCAGCCACTCCAGCCGCTCTACCTGGTACAGCCGCTTGGCCAAGCCGTCGCCGTACTCCCACGGGCGACCCGCCTCAGCCAGTTGAGCCTCAATCTTGCCGACCAGCTTCGCCCGGTCTGCCGCTGGCTTGGGCTTGTCCCGGCCTTGTTTCGGCTTCCAGCCCAAGCGCTCGAACTCGCGCAGTACGCCCGCAACCTGGAGCGGGCTCAAGTCTTTGGCCGACGACTTGCCCGTGACCCGGCTGAGCAGGGCGCGGTAGGTGTCGTCATCAAGGCCAAGGTCTTTCTTGGCAATGTGGATCTTGCTGAGCTGCTGGTTGCGCCTGTTCATAAAGTCACCTGCGACAGTGCCAAAGGTGCTGCTGTGGTCATACCGTGGTTCAGGCGCACATCCGCCGCCGCAAGCACGCCATGCATTGCATCGCTGATGGTTCGCACACCGGCCTTGCGGCGGGCGGTTGCGTTGCGGTCCCGAGGCTTCTGCTGCACCAGGTCGGGGTAGTGGTGCGCCAAGTACTGCTCAACGGCTGGGGACAGATCGGCGCCCGCGAAGGCCGCAACCTGCTCATGCACCGCATGAACCCAGGCCTCGCAGAACACGTCAGCACGGCGTACCTTGGTGGTCACTTTGCAGTTCTTGAGCCGGGTTGCCGAGAAGTCGCGGCGCGCCTGGCGCACCTGCCGCAACAGCACGGTCATGGTGTAACCAGCCACCTCGGCCATCTCACCAATGAAATTCCAGCGCCCAATGCCACCGGCAAATATCACCTTGCAGGCGTAGGCCTTCGCCACGGTGTGAGCCAGTTGCGCCTCCCACTTCGCTGGGGTCTTCTTCGACCCGGCGACGGCGGCGCACTCCATCACATCGGCCATGTTCACATCGGCCTGGCCGATGCCGTATTGCTTCATCAGTGCCTGTGCCTGCCGCATTGCGGCTGCCGCCTCATGCGGGTTGGCACTGGCGGCCAACCTCAGGCATTTCTTGATCTTGTCCAGGGCCTTTTTGCGGTCCATGAGATTCCCTATCTACTGCGTGTCGGCTGCTCGTCAGTACCCGGCCACCACGGCGGGTAGACCAACCCCGGCCAGGCCGGGGCGGTTTCGCTTAGTGGATGGTTGGCTTGAACAGCAGCAGCTCGCGGTATGCCTCGCACACCTCACATGGGCAGCCGGGAGTAGCAGACACGACGGGCAGGGGGATGCGGTCGAGCAGCTTGGCACCTTTCATCATCGCGCCTACGACCCGCCCTGCGGCGGTGCCGTGCAGCTCGGCATGGTTGTCGACGCTGATGGACACGCCGGTTTCGTTGTCTTCTACGGTGATTTGGAACTTGGCCATTGGTACTACTCACATGAATTGGGTGTGTGCACTGGCAAATCAGTGCACTGAATAGGAAGGGGTGGTGTTCAGCGAGGCGCTCGCGATGTCGAGCGGGATCGGCACGTACTGCTCAGAGTCACCTACGCGCCGGTACACGCGGATGTAGCTTTTAGAGCCGACGACCTGGACGGCATCTCCGATGGCCTCCATGGCGCGTTGCCACCGAGGGTCTTGGATATCCATGCGGCGCAGGGCCAGGACTCGACCGGTGCTGATTTCGCCTTGCTTGTCAGCCCGGAAAGCCTCGTTGACGATGGCGCGCACTTCGGTGCGGGCGTCCTGAGTCCATTCGGTCAGGCACTCATCAATCAGTGCGCGGGCGGCTTGCAGGCGCTCGTCAAAGCGGATGTTGTCCTGGGCGGCCTGTATCACTTTGAATTGCCCGTCGAACGACATCAGGGTGATGTTGCCCTTCTTGCCACCCAGCTTGGCGTTGTACTGCTCAGCCGACATGTCAACGAATGCTTTGATGTCGCCGAAAGCACTGGCCTTGAACTCGGCCAGAATCTTCGAAACCTCCTGAGCCTTCTGCACTAGCTCAAGCACCAGGTCGTTGCGTGCCAAGTCGATTGGCTTGACCAGGTCCAGCGGAACCAGGTGGCCTTTAGCGTCTTTCAAAAATCCTTCGGGAATGTTGCTCATCTGTTGTGTTGCTCCATATCTGTTGAGGTAGAGGCCCGGTTTCGCAGCTCGGTGAACAGCGCTTCGGCCTCTTGTCTTGCAGCGTCTATCTGCCTATCTGTTTTCGGGGCGAGGTTCGCCATTGCCCCCCGCCTTCTGGCTGCGATGATTTCGTCTAAGGCGGCATTACCGGTTTTGATCTGCTCATCTGTCCGCTTCGGCTTTGGCAGTGCAACGCCGGGAGTTCGTGCGGGCAGCTCTCGCATCAGTCGAGCAGGTGGAGGCCAGCGCTCGCAGGTGGCAAACAGCACCTCGAATGCCTTCTGTATGCGCACTGCGTCTTCCACCTCATCCCACTCCCGGCCCTTGTTGAGCGCGAGTAGCCAGACTTCGAGCGTTGCCGAGACCGTGTCCACGGATGGTGCGCCGTCAAGGCGTAGCGCGATCAGACCTTTCAGCCCTAACGCAACTTCACGCTGCAACCACTTACTCATGGGCAAGGGCATCCAGAACAGCAAGCGCGGCGCTGGTTTGGCTTGGGTTGCCTCTACGCACCGGCAGGGTCGTGGTCGCTTCCGGTGCCAAAACCGTCGCACCTGCGGTCACACCTGGTTGGTACTGAGTCATCACCTGGTACAGCCAGCCGTGACCTTTTAGCGGTGTGACCAGTCGCCCCGACTCACGCGCTGCCAAGGTCTGCTCGATAGCCCATGCCCAGCACTCTGGCGGCGCTTGGAATACCTGGCCACCGCGCTCGATGCGCTGAGATTGCAAGTCAGGCAGCAACTCACCCAGCAGCTTTGCCACGCGATCCATGGTCAGCTCGCGGGTTTCTGGTCGGAACAGGCCCAAGTAGCGCACCAGGGCATGACCGAGAGGGCCGGACAACTTGAACGCGACCCCCAAGGCTTCGCGTGCGCCGTCATGGGCAATCAGGGCATCGAGCGAGAGCGTTGCTCCACAGTTCGGGCAGCGGGTGCGCATCAGTGCACCCCCAGCTTTCGAACTTTCAGCGAGCCGCCACAGGCCGAAGCCATTGGCGCAGGGTGATTACGGAACCAGTCGATTTGAGCGCTGGACCACTCGCCGCCTTCGTCAGCGCACGGTCGCATGTCGTCGTATGCCTGGACCGCATCACGGAACCACTCCGCGACTTTCACCGAGGTGAAAAAGCGGATGGGGGTGCGATCCTTCGCTTCGACCACCCACACATCCGGCAGCGTGTGCCCGCCGAGTCCGTCAGATTTTTCTGACACTGGCGAACCGAACGAATTATTCCGTGTCGTATCAACGCTAGGATTCACCTGAATTCCGCCGACCGCCGAAAAAAGGTGGTCCAGGCGTTCTGCGGCATAGCCAGCAGAACGATACGAAACGGCGAAACCCACGCATTGTCCGGCAAACATCAGTTGAATCAGGCCAGGGCCTTTCATGTGAATCTGAGTGGTTGGCTTAGTGGACTGTTGCATTGTTCTTGCCTCCACAAGTCGGGTTAAAAGGACACTGCTGGCACACTCGCCAGTGCTGCATGGCCTGGGGGTTATGGGTTGGAGCTGAGCGCTGATAGAACCCCTGGCACTCTTCAACCGTCAGCGTGTCGCCGGTAGCAACGCACTCGATGCGGCCAAGGACTTCCATCACCCGACGCTCAACGCCTGCGGTGGTGGGGCTGGGGTACTTGTTGCTGAGCACCAAACTCACCGCTGTGCGGCTCATGTTGATGCGGATCGCGGCATGGGTGCGGCTGGTGGCCGTGACCTCTTTGGCCAGAAGCCGTACGAACAGCGGCGGCTCAGCGCCCCAATTCGAAAGGTTCACTTCCCGTCTCATTGCAGACCTCCCGACTCCCCAGTGGAAGCCAGTTCAAGCTGAGTGCGCTGCACCAGGTCAGCAGGTGGCTTGATCGCCTTGCCGCCTTGAGCCAACTCCAGCCATTCACTGAGCAAGTCCCGAGTCCGCAACAGAGCTACGCCGGGTTCAACCAGGCTGCGATCAGCCCCAAACGACCCGTTAGTTTTTACGTAAACCAACTTGCCCAAGTTCGGGTCATACACTTGAAGCGAGTCGAGCTTACGAATCTCAGGTGGCCGAGGGCCGGTGTACTTACCTGGAACCAAGCGATAGATCTCAGGCTTGGTCACATCAACCTGTGTCTTTTCCAAATAGCCCGCTTCGGTCAAGGCATTCAGATATTGGCGCACTTTGATTATTGTCAAAGAGGCCCCGCCGGCAGATGCCGTTTGAGTCACACCTTCTGCGGTAAGGTTTCCATTCAGAATCCGGACGGTACGCCAAATGTTTTCAGTCGCTAGGTGGTCGTAGGTGCGCTGCCCCTTGCCATTTACTCGCGGATAATCGGCGCCCTCATCCTGAACCAGCGAGTACACGCGCCCGACTTTTCCAGGCGGGCTTTCAACGACCTTGATGATTCCAGCCTTTATCAACGCCTTGAAATAGCGATTGATGTCGTCCGGCATCTGACCACTACGCCTTGCAATATCGTTGATAGAAAAAGCGATGCCGAGAATTCGAACGGACTCCCAAATGCGCTGGCGAGGCTCTTTCGTACCCGATACAACGAGATGTGCTTTGCGACCGGCCATTACATAGCCCTCCGCGCAGGCGCTTCGCCAGTGAACCAGCCGCGCTGCCCCCACTGCGCCAAACCGATGCCATCAAGCATCGCAGCGGAAGCCTCGGATTGAACGCGATGAAGATTCACGGCGACTCGGCGCAAGCAACCTTTGGTGGCCGCTCTCAGATCTTCGAGAAGATCATCAGCAAACGAAATCTCCGGATAACTCGCTTGCGCAAGATTTCGGATATCTTCGATTGTCGCCGCTTGAGCTGGAACCCATTCCAGGACTCGGTTATGCAGCCGCTCCAACCGTTGAAGCGAGGACGGAACACGCTCTTCGCCGATAAGGACAATCGTCCCCTCACTGGCGTTATAAATGTCTGTCAGAACGTTGGCCGCTGCTTTATCCAGCAAATACTGTACGTCGTCGACAATCAGCGGTCGGCGCGATGTGGACAACTGCACTGCGATTTGATCGACCATCTCCGACAGAGTGCGACCAGGCAAAACACTCATCTCGCGCAGCACTGCGGAGAGGAACGCTTTCTTACTCCAGGTATCACGGCATTCGGTGTAGTAGCAACGATGCTGGTTAGCCGCGAAAGCTGCTGCGAGGCTTTTTCCATACCCGCTGGGGCCGTACATCGCAACAAGCCCTGGCAAGTGAGTTGGGCGGGCTTGTGCGCGACTCATAGCACCCGACAGCAACCCGACATTTGTCAATGGAACGATTTTGGTTACACTCACTGTGTTTCTCCTATTGGTCTGGCGTGTTGGCGCACGCTGACTGCTTCCTGATACGGGCTCGTCTTAGCCCGCCTGCTGTTGAAATACTTGCTTCATCGCAACGAAGTCCGGGTGGCTTGGGTAACGCTCATGCCACTTGGCTTCGTCTGCGGTGAGTTCCTCTCCTGCGGTCTTACGCTTTTCCAACTGAACCCAAAGGCGATACCGTGCAACGTCATCCCCTGGGATGTTGAATTTCGGTTGCGCATGAACGATTGCCGCCGCGTAATCTCGGGCAGCTTCCAAAGCCTCGACTGGCAGATTTGCTGACGGCGAAACATTGGGAGCAATCATTTCCACGCGATGCCCTGTTAACGTCTCCACTTTGTTTACAGCACGATTGAGCTGGCCTTGCTGCCGCTTATCTCGTGCGATTTCCATCATCGTTCTTGGCATGTAATCGGAGCTATTTCCATCAAGCTTTGCCGGTCCGATAAGTTCGCCATCCAACGTATATGTCCAGACCCTGCTAGCATCTCTAACGTCGTAGGCAATACGTATTTCTTGCCCATGTAAGGCCGTTAGATCGGCCATGAAATAATTATTCCCAGCCCATGAAACTTCTCCACGGCGAGTGGTCCTGATTGCCTGAGGCCTCATAAGAGACTCAACCAGATCGGCGGGCGCAGCTATTGGGCTCCAGCCTTCTTCGATAGCCGCACTCCAAGCTTCGTCAGGGCTCATATGCCTTGAGACACCTGTTTCAGGGTCACGAATTCTTCCCAGCCCTCTATGGGGGGCGCTGTTGTAATGAGCAATCTCATGTTCAACACCAGCCATAAAGACGCCGAACTCGGGCAATAGCCGCGACTTACCATGCTCTTTCAAATCGCGCCGACCGAGCCGATGGACTTTGGTTGCCACATGCTTGTCCATGTCCGCGCCGATATAGGAAGTAAGCTTCTTCGCTGCACGAACCCAGATCGTCTGATGCCCGCGCTCTGACAATCCACGGGCCTGGCTGTTGTAAGGCAACGAGTGCTGCATTGTTCCGCCAAGGCGGTCGACTACTTCCCTAATAACTTCGTTGTCGAACCCTGAACCGTTGTCCACGTAGAAAACGGCGAACATGCATTCACGGACCGCATCGCGCAGCGCATCGAGCACACCAAAAGCCGACTCCGACTCGCCAACAGATATCCCCACCACTCGTCGCGTAGCGACATCGAGAACCGTAGTAATTTCTGGCCGATATGGCTTACCAGTGAGCGGGTTGACTACCTCAGCATCAAATTTATGTCCGTCTGCCGTGTACACATCACCAGGGAATAGGCTCTCTGTAGAACGGCGGCGGAACGCTTGAAGGGACTTAAGCTCCTGCGGGCTCATCCGCCCCATGTTCAGTGCATCTGGCGAAAGCTTTTTGAGGAAGCGTTGCACGACATGAATGCTTGGAGTCTGCTTATCCCAGCTTGAAGCAAACTCGGCGTAGCTCGCCGCGACGCTGGGCTTAGTAGGTCTCTGGTAACAGCGCAGGAATGAGGGAAGCCACTCCGGCACTTCCAGGCTTGCTCTTTGCCGAATTGGCGCAAGTGCGGCTTCATCTTGCCCCGCAGCGCGCCATGCAGCCAGCCAGCGCTTTAGCGTGCGCTCTGACAGGCCTCGCTCGGCTGTTTTCCGATCATTGGCAAGCTGAACTCTTTGCTGAAGATAGGGCGACAACTGCCCCTCCTGCGCATGCTTCACCAGGATCGCTATCGCGGCCTTCTGAGAGACGACCGCTGACAGCCTTTCGATTTCTCGAATAAACGCTAAACGTGCGGTCATCACAGCCTTCTGCCGAGCATTCAGCTTGGCGGCTGACGACGACACCGGCCTGGCTTCGGTTAACGCTGGCAATTCAGCCGGGATGGGGGCGTGCGTGCCTTCAGTTACTGCCGCAACGGCCTGAGACAGGAGAGCGGCCTGCGTTTCTGCCGGAAGATCTGAAAACGCATATTCAATCGCCTTGGTGCCAGCGCGCTTTTGTGAGTGCCAGTTTTCACGTACCGCGACTTTCCGGACACCCGGAACCGTGCCTGGCAGGCCTGGTTTTCCTGCGAGTTCTTGAGCTGTCAGCCAGTTACGCATCGTCACTTCCTCGACGCTGCTGGCCATCCCGCTCGGCTGTATTATTGTTACCTTTCGCACTTTCTCCGGTATCCTTACCGGTTTGCGAGACGTTGCTCTCTGAGCGGTTTGGGCGAAGTCGAAGCGGGGTGCCGTCGGCATTCCAACGCTCTGGCCAGATTTGGCCAGGCAGCATCCCGAGGGCCTTTGCGATATCGCGCTCTACTCGCGGGTAGGCACGGCGCTTGGCGTTACGGAAAGCGCTTTCGTTTAGTCCTGCATCGCGAGCGAGATCGGCGATGGAAGTGCCTCGGATACGCAGCTGGTACTTTACCCATTCCCAGCGGCGATCCAGATCCAGCGGAATATTGTGACTGTCCATTAGAGGGGCCATTTCCGAATAAGGGGTGGTCAACCGACCCGTTAACGGTCGGTTTCGAACAATATAGCCCCGTATACGAGATGCAGTAAACCGTATTCGGTAGTTTTTATTGCAAATTTCGGATGGATGGCGCACCACCTGCGCAAAAAGTCATTGAAAACAGCTACTTAGGCGAGAATAGAAACCCTTGAGCGATGACCTTAAAAAAGTTTCTTTAGCGAATACGGGAATAGAAACCCGTATAGCGGCAGTCGCTAACCTGTACGAGACCCGAAAACAGGCCGCTCGCACTGCCGGGGTGGCTCAGTCCTCGCTCTCTCGCTGGATCGCAGGTGAGGGCATGCCCGCGTTTGACTCGCTAGCCGCGCTGGCAGAGGCGCGTGGGGTGTCGTTAGACTGGATTGCTACGGGGCGAGGGGAGATGCGCCCAAGTGACGCAGCGGGCCCCGCTAGTGGGCTCGATGAGGAATACGCCTACATTCCGCTGTATGACGCCTATATCAGTCAGGGGCACGGCACCTGGAACGAGGGCGCCCGCATTCTGACGATGCTGGCTTTTACTCGGTACAGCCTCAGGAAAAAAGGGCTGGAGCCCAAGCAGTTAGCCGCCGTAAGGGTCGATGGTGATTCGAATGAGCCCGAGCTTAGCGAAGGCGATACAGTCATGGTTGACTTGAGTCGCAACCATTTCCAAGGCGAGGCGTTCTATGTCATTCGCTTGAATGACCTGCTCTACGCTAAACGCTTACAGCGCGAGCTAGACGGCGGCATGTCGGTCATTAGCGCAAATACTGCATACCACCCGGTCCGCGTTCCTCCCGAGCACCTGGATAGCTTGGAGATCGTCGGTCGAGTAGTGTGGGCTGGCGGCTGGATGATTTGACCCTTGGTGCCAAAGATGGCGCCAAATCCTTGCGATTGGCGCCTTTTTAGCGTTTCCCTGCTTGGCGCCTCTTTGGCCCCGTTTTGGCCCCGTTTCTTTTGATCCCGCCTAATGATTCCGGGCTTTTCCAGTTTCTTCCTGCTTCTTCCCACCCATTTTCTCTTAGTGCCAAACAGAACACCTCCTCACATCTTCGCGGGCAAGCCCGCTCCTACAGGGGTAGTGGAGATCCTGTAGGGGCGAGCTTGCTCGCGAAAAGGCCGCCCAGTCCTAGCGCGCGCTGCAAAGCGCCAGGCAGTTATCCAGCATGCGGTTGGAGAAACCCCACTCGTTGTCGTACCAGGCCAGCACCTTGAGCATGCGCCCGTTGGCGCGGGTGTGGTTGGCGTCGAAGATCGACGACAGCGGGTTGTGGTTGAAGTCGCACGACACCAGCGGCAGGGCGTTGTAGCCCAGCACCCGAGAGTGGCGGCTGGCTTCCAGGAACAGCTGGTTGACCTCGTCGCTGCTGGTTTCGCGCTTGAGGTTGACGGTCAGGTCTACCAGCGACACGTTGATCACCGGCACCCTGACGGCCATGCCGGTCAGCTTGCCCGCCAGCTCCGGCAGCACCAGGCCGACGGCTTCGGCGGCGCCGGTCTTGCTGGGGATCATCGACTGGGTCGCCGAGCGCGCGCGGTAGGGGTCGCTGTGGTAGACGTCGGTCAGCACCTGGTCGTTGGTGTAGGCATGGATGGTGGTCATCAGCCCTTGCTCGATACCGAACTCGCGGTGCAGCACCTGGGCAATCGGCGCCAGGCAGTTGGTGGTGCACGAGGCGCTGGAGATGATCTGGTGGGAGCTGCGCAATACATCGTGGTTGACCCCGTACACCACGGTGGCATCGGCGCCCTTGGCCGGTGCCGAGATGATCACCTTCCCAGCCCCGGCGCTCAAATGCGCGGCCGCCTTGGCGCGGTCGGTGAACAGGCCGGTGCATTCGAACACCACGTCGATGGCCAAGGCCTTCCACGGCAGTTCGGCGGGGTTGCGGATGGCGCTGACGGCAATGCGGTCGCCATTGACCGTCAAGCTTTCGTGGTCGGCCTCGACATTGGCGTCGAAAGTGCCGTGCACGCTGTCGAACTTGAGCAGGTGGGCGTTCATCGCGCTGGCGCCCAGGTCGTTGATGGCGACGACCTGCAAGTCCTGGCGGTAGCCTTGGGTATACAGTGCGCGCAGTACATTGCGCCCGATGCGGCCGAATCCATTGATGGCGATGCGAAGGGTCATGACATTACCTCTGGCAGTCGGGGTGAAGCCTGTGGCACAAAGAGTGACTTCACTGAAACGGTTTTGTTATTGGAATTACAAGATTATTCACTCTCGGATAGAAAACAAGCGTTTTTAGTGGCAGTATTTTGTTAAACCTACAACGAGTGGTTGAGCGAGGCGCTCCAACGACCCACTAGGCGGCCTGTTTCATCAGCCTAGGTGGCAATCGTGAGGAGGGAAAATGCCCATTAGCACACCACCCTTACCGCTAGCCTGGAGTTCCGTACATGCACCCGCGCATCCTAGAGGTCACCCAACGGCTGATCGAACGCAGCCGCCCGACCCGTGAACGCTACCTGCAGCTCATTCGCGGCGCGGCCAGTGACGGACCCATGCGCGCCAGCCTGCAATGCGCCAACTTCGCCCACGGCGTGGCCGGCTGCGGCAGCCAGGACAAGCAGAACCTCAAGCTGATGAACGCCGCCAACGTGGCCATCGTCTCGGCCTACAACGACATGCTGTCGGCGCACCAGCCCTACCAGCACTTCCCCGAGCAAATCAAACAAGCCCTGCGCGAAATCGGCTCGGTGGGCCAGTTCGCCGGTGGTGTGCCGGCCATGTGCGACGGCGTCACCCAGGGCGAGCCGGGCATGGAGCTGGCCATCGCCAGCCGCGAAGTGATCGCCATGTCCACCGCCATTGCCCTGTCGCACAACATGTTCGATGCAGCGCTGATGCTGGGTATCTGCGACAAGATCGTGCCGGGCCTGATGATGGGCGCGCTGCGCTTCGGCCACCTGCCGACCGTGTTCGTGCCGGGCGGGCCGATGCCCTCGGGCATTTCCAACAAGGAAAAGGCCGATGTGCGCCAGCGCTACGCCGAGGGCAAGGCCAGCCGCGAGGAGCTGCTGGAGTCGGAGATGAACTCCTACCACAGCCCCGGCACCTGCACCTTCTACGGCACCGCCAACACCAACCAGCTGGTGATGGAAGTGATGGGCCTGCACCTGCCAGGCGCCTCGTTCGTCAACCCCTACACACCGCTGCGCGATGCCCTCACTGTCGAGGCGGCGCAGCAGGTCACGCGCCTGACCAAGGCCAATGGCAATTTCATGCCCTTGGGCGAGATCGTCGATGAGAAGGCGCTGGTCAACTCCATCGTTGCCTTGCATGCCACTGGCGGTTCTACCAACCACACCCTGCACATCCCGGCCATCGCCCAGGCCGCCGGCATTCAGCTGACCTGGCAGGACATGGCCGACCTTTCCGAGGTGGTGCCGACCCTTTCGCACGTCTACCCCAACGGCAAGGCCGACATCAACCACTTCCAGGCCGCCGGTGGCATGGCGTTCCTGATCCGCGAACTGCTCGACGCCGGGCTTATGCACGAAGACGTCAACACCGTCGCCGGGCACGGCCTGCGCCGCTACACCCAGGAGCCGTTCCTCGACGACGGCAAACTGGTATGGCGCGACGGGCCGCTAAACAGCCTGGATGAAAACATCCTGCGCCCGGTGGCGCGGCCGTTCTCCAGCGAGGGCGGGTTGCGGGTGATGGAAGGCAACCTGGGGCGCGGAGTGATGAAGGTCTCGGCGGTGGCGCCGGAGCACCAGGTGGTGGAGGCGCCCGCGCGGATCTTCCACGACCAGCAGTCGCTGGCCGATGCCTTCAAGGCCGGCGAGCTGGAGCGTGACTTCGTGGCCGTGGTGCGCTTCCAGGGCCCACGCTGCAACGGCATGCCCGAGCTGCACAAGCTGACGCCGTTCCTCGGTGTATTGCAGGACCGTGGTTTCAAGGTGGCACTGGTCACCGATGGGCGGATGTCCGGCGCTTCTGGCAAGGTGCCGGCGGCTATCCATGTGTGCCCCGAGGCTTATGTCGGTGGCCCGCTGGCAAAGGTACGCGACGGTGATATCGTGCGCGTCGATGGTGTCGAAGGTACGCTGCAGGTCTTCGTGTCGGCCGAGGAACTGGCCAGCCGCGACCTGCCAGCGGCCCCCCAGGGCAACGACCTGGGCTGTGGTCGTGAGCTGTTCGGCTTCATGCGCATTGCGTTCAGCTCGGCGGAGCAGGGCGCCAGCGCCTTCACTTCTGCCCTGGAGAGCTTCAAATGAAAGCCTTGCTGGTCGGCGATATTGGCGGCACCAATGCCCGCTTCGCCCTGTGGCGCGACAACGATCTGCACGCAGTGCAGGTGCTGGCGACGGCCGATTATTCCAGCCCTGAACAAGCCATCGAGGCGTACCTGCACGAGAAGGGCATCGCCCGTGGCGGGGTGTCGGATGTATGTCTGTCGGTGGCCGGCCCCGTCGATGGCGACGAATTTCGCTTTACCAACAACCACTGGCGGCTGAGCCGCAAGGCGTTCTGTGAGGTGCTGCAGGTCGAGCGCCTGATGCTGATCAACGACTTCTCCGCCATGGCCCTGGGCATGACCCGCCTCAAGCCCGGCGAATTCGTCGAGGTGTGCCCCGGCCAACCCGACCCCACGCGCCCGGCGCTGGTGATTGGCGCGGGCACTGGCCTTGGCGTCGGCACCTTGCTGAACCTCGGTGAGCGGCACTGGATGGCGCTGCCGGGCGAGGGCGGGCATGTCGACCTGCCAGTGGGCAATACCCGCGAGGCGGCGATCCACCAACAGATTCACAGCCAGATCGGCCACGTCAGCGCCGAGACGGTGCTCAGCGGTGGCGGGCTGGTGCGTCTGTACCAGGCCCTGTGTGCGCTGGATGGCGATGTTCCCCGGCACAAGACCCCCGCGCAGATCACCGACGCTGCGCTGGGCGGCGAACCTCGGGCGCAGGCGGTGATCGAACAGTTCTCGCGCTTCCTCGGGCGTGTAGCGGGCAACAACGTACTGACGCTGGGCGCACGGGGCGGGGTGTATATCGTCGGCGGCGTGGTGCCGCGTTTTGCCGAGTTGTTCCTGCGCAGCGGCTTCGCCACCAGCTTCGCCGACAAGGGCTGCATGAGCGGTTATTTCCCAGGGGTGCCGGTGTGGTTGGTGACGGCGGAGTTCTCTGGGTTGCTGGGGGCCGGGGTGGCCTTGCAGCAGGCGTTGGATCACTGAAATCGGCGGTGCTGCATTCGCGGGCAAGCCCGCTCCTACAACCGATAGGGCCGCCGATAGCACCGACCATCAGGCC